>NZ_CAWNWX010000012.1:0-1167 GCF_963878195.1 Aeromonas sp. HMWF016 | reverse complement strand
GTTCTACCCCTCCGATCTGCTTGCCGCTGTCTGTTACCGCAGGTGTAACCGTCGTTAACGACCCAAAAACGGCTCCCAGTCCTTGAACACCGGCTGCAAACCCGCCTGCCGCACGGCGGCGGCCACTTCCCCCACCGGGCGGTCGTCGTGGATGGCAAACTGCTCCAGCTCCTCCGCATCCCCCTCGGCATAGCCACCCGGCTGGGTGCGCGACTCGGCCGACATCTGGGTGATGCCAAGGCGCACCGCGCCGTTGCGAAAGGTGGCCGACTCGCGGGTGGAGAGGGACAAGTCCAGCGTGGGCGAGAAGAGGCGCCAGGCGCAGATCAGCTGGGCCAGCTGGCGATCCGACATAACCACGGCAGGCTCCAGCCCACCGGTGCAGGGGCGTAAGCGCGGAAAGGAAAGGGAATAGCGGCTCTGCCAGTGGTGGCGCTCCAGCCAGCTCAGGTGCTCGGCGACAAAGTAGCTGTCGGCGCGCCAGTCCGAGGAGAGACCGATGAGCGCCCCCAACCCTATCTTGTCGATACCGGCACGGCCCAGCCGATCCGGCGTGGCAAGGCGCCATGCGATGTCCCGCTTGTTGCCGCGCAGATGGTGGCGGGCGTAGGTGGGGGCGTGGTAGGTCTCCTGATAGACCATGACGGCGTCGAGACCGAGGGTTTTCAGCTCGGCATAGTCGGCCTGCGAGAGGGGCTGCACCTCCATCCCTACCGTGCTGAAGTGGCGGCGGATGATGGGCATCACCTCGCGAAAATAGGCGAGCCCCACCTTGTGCTCGTGCTCGCCGGTCACCAGCAGCACGCTGTCGAAGCCGCGCGCCTTGATGGCCAGACACTCGCGCTCTATCTCCTCTGTATTCAAGGTCTTGCGCTTGAGGCGGTTGCTCATGGAGAAGCCACAGTAGGTGCAGTCGTTGGCGCAGAGGTTCGACAGATAGAGCGGCACATAGAAGCCGATGGTGTTGCCAAAGCGCTGGCGAGTCAGGCGCTCGGCCTCGGCTGCCATCTGCGGCAGATAGGCCTCGGCGGCTGGCGAGATCAGCGCCATAAAATCGCTCAGGGTGCGACGGGGGGCGCTCAGGGCGCGTGCCACATCGGCGGCGGTTTTGGCGCGGATCTGCATGCCGATATCGTCCCACTCCAGCTCCTGCCAACGGTCGAGAAA
>NZ_CAWNWX010000011.1:35228-41242 GCF_963878195.1 Aeromonas sp. HMWF016 | reverse complement strand
TCACGGTGTAGATCCAGGTGGTCGGCGCCCCCTTCTCGGGGTGGTATAGGCGCGCCTTCTGCCACACCAGCAGCATGGTCTCCTGCACCAGCTCCATGGCGTTGGCCTCGCTGCCGAGGTGACGCAGGCCATAGCTGCGAATGCGCGGTGCAAAGTGTTGGAACAGACGGGCAAAAGCAGCCTTATCGGCCTGCTCTGCCACCCTGATCAGCAGAGATTTGAGGTCGCCATCCGGGTTATCCATCACGGGCGAGGTCCTGCGTATGGTCGAGTGTGGTTGGCCAGTATATGCCATTGCGCCATCCCTTTGGTGTGCTGTCGAACGTGCTGTGGTAATGACTGGTACGGCCCTGCGGCGCTGACGGATCAGCAGGTCAGGAAAAAATCAGTGGCTGGCCACCAGTACCCCTTTGAGCAGGGCGATGGCGGGCTGATTGTCGGCAGCGGCCAGCAGCAGCTGCTTCTGTTCTGGCGGGATCGGCAGCACCTCCAGCCAGCGCTGCGCCACCCAGTTGCCATCGTCCCAGCGGGGCGCGGGATAGAGGGCGGCATAGTCGGGATAGTCGGCAAATACCTCCCGCAGCGCATCGACCAGCGGCAGCTGATCGGGATGGAGCCGGCGGGGCGGCCATGCCGGCAGCGAGGTTACCTCGCCGATACGCAGGCCGTCTGGCTCCTGCCACAGATCCTCTATTTGCACCCGCTCCATCCCCTGCACCGTGATCCCCAGCATGCCGTCCGGCAGCCGGTCGAAATCGATGATGGTGACCCGGGTGGCGATGGGCAGCATGTTGCGCAGAGCGTCGGGCTGGCGCGGATCCACCATGCAGAGGGCAAAGCCCGCCTCCCCCGCTTCGGCCACCATCCGCAGGTATCTGGGCTCGAAGATCCGCAGCGGCATGATGCCGCCGGGCAGCAGGTGGGCTGATAGGGGAAACAGTGCCAGTCGCATCACAAACTCCTTGCTGGGTTACGACTCTAGGTACGTGCAACAGCCAGCAGGAGATCAGTGTCGGGAAAAACCCTTAACAATCAGGGGAAATAGCCTGGACAAGGCGCTTCGATATGCAGTAGAAATGGATAAGCACCGTAATTTCCGTCCAATATTCTGGAATATGGCGCCAAACGCAGTGAAATATCCGCCCGACAGCGAGCGGCGGGTCATCCCTATAGTTTTCTCGAGCCGATGCGGGTAAAATTCACGCCCTTATATATCAGTCATTTTTCGACGCGCAACCTTGGTGGTCAGTTATGAAAGAGCATATTCATCATCTACTTGAACAAACGGTAGCCAATCTCAAGTCAGCAGGCGTCCTGCCGGCGGACCTGGAAGCCCGCGTGCAAGTAGACCGATGCAAGGAAAAAGCTCACGGTGACCTGGCCACCAACCTGGCCATGCTGCTGGCCAAGCCGGCCCGCAAGAATCCCCGTGAGCTGGCGGCGGCCATCATCGAGCACCTGCCTGCCTCTGACCTGATCGCCAAGGTCGAGATCGCCGGTCCCGGCTTCATCAACTTCTTCTTCGACCAGCGCTGGCTGGCCGGTCAGGTCGAGGCCATGGTCGCCTCTGCCAACGCCAACGTGAAGTTGCCGACCCCGCAGACCGTAGTGGTGGACTACTCTGCCCCCAACGTGGCCAAAGAGATGGCAGTGCACCACATCCGCTCCACCGTACTCGGTGACGTGGCGGCGCGTGCGCTGGAGTTCCTCGGCCACAAGGTGGTGCGTGCCAACCACATCGGTGACTGGGGTACCCAGTTCGGCATGCTGATCGCCTATCTGGAGAAGATGGCCAACGAGAGCGCCTCCGACATGGAGCTGCGCGATCTGGAAGCCTTCTACACCCAGGCCAAGCGTTGCTACGACGAAGACGAAGCCTTCGCCGAGCGCGCCCGTAACTACGTGGTGAAACTGCAGGGTGGCGACGAGTACTGCCGTACCATGTGGAAGAAGCTGGTCGACATGACCATGGAGCAGAACCAGCGCAACTACGACCGCCTGAATGTCTCCCTGACCAACAAGGACATCATGGGCGAGTCCATGTACAACGACATGCTGCCGGAGATCGTTGCCGACCTGAAAGCCAAGGGGCTGGCGGTCGAGAGCGAAGGCGCCACCGTTGTCTTCCTGGACGAGTTCAAGAACAAGGATGGCGAGGCCATGGGCGTCATCATCCAGAAGAGCGATGGCGGTTTCCTCTACACCACTACCGACATCGCCTGTGCCAAATATCGTTACGAAACCTTGGGCGCCGACCGGGTCATGTACTTCATCGACTCCCGTCAGCACCAGCACCTGATGCAGGCCTGGGCCATCACCCGCAAGGCGGGTTATGTGCCGGAATCCGTGCCGCTCGAGCACCACGCCTTCGGCATGATGCTGGGCAAGGATGGTCGTCCCTACAAGACCCGCTCCGGCGGTACCGTCAAGCTGGTTGACCTGCTGAACGAAGCGGAAGAGCGCGCCGCCGCCCTGCTGGAGAGCCGCAACAGCGACCTCTCCGCTGAAGAGAAGGCCGAAGTGGTGCACGCTATCGCCATGGGTGCGGTCAAGTATGCGGATCTCTCCAAGAACCGCACCACCGACTACATCTTCGACTGGGATCTGATGCTCTCCTTTGAAGGCAACACTGCCCCTTACCTGCAATACGCCTACACCCGTATTCAGTCCATCTTCCGCAAGGCTGGCGTCGATGCCGCTACCCTGACCGGCAATGTGACCCTGAA
Source organism: Aeromonas sp. HMWF016 (assembly GCF_963878195.1). Lineage (NCBI taxonomy): Bacteria > Pseudomonadati > Pseudomonadota > Gammaproteobacteria > Aeromonadales > Aeromonadaceae > Aeromonas > Aeromonas sp. HMWF016. Next base: position 38,516 of record NZ_CAWNWX010000011.1, on the reverse strand, counting down.
CGAGGAAGCGGAAGAGACCCTGGCCCAGAAGCTGATCCAGTTCTCCGACGCGGTCAACGGCGTGGCGGACAAGGGTATGCCGCACTTGCTCTGTACCTATCTGTACGAGCTCTCCGGCAACTTCATGACCTTCTACGAAGCCTGCCCGATCAACAAGGATGGCGTGGACGAAGCAACCCGTCAGAGCCGTCTGCTGCTGTGTGCTGCCACCGCCAAGGTGCTCAAGCTGGGCCTCGGCGTACTGGGTATCTACACCCTGGAGCGCATGTAATAGATGGCGACCCGGGATTATGTCGGCAACCGTCCGCGACGTCGCGCGGGCGGTCGCAACACCAAGAAAGCGGCTCCGCGCCGCTTTCCTGTTATCCCGGCCCTGCTGGCCGGGGCGCTGCTGGCAGGCTTTGGCGGCTTCCTCTACATGATCAATGGCAAGGGCCACGATGCCCCGACCATCGAAGAGCAGGTCAAAGCCAACAAGCCAAAACCGCAGAACAACGGGTTGCCTCAGGAGAAGTGGAGCTACATCGAACGGCTTGAGAACAAGCAGGTCGATATCATAGAGCCGCCGACCCAGCCGGGCGTTCTGCCGCCGCCTCCTGCCGATACCATGACCCTGCAACCGGAGAAGCTGCCGCAGCCGGTGCCTACCGACATTCCCCAGCCGGGAACACCGATCGGCCAGCCCAAGCCCTATCAGCCCAATCCGGCGACCACCCCCTCCACCTCCGGTGCGCCGGTTGCCAGCGCCCAGGAGCAGGTGATCGACCGCAAGGCCGAGCGTGAGCGGATGGAGCGGGAGATCCGTGCCGAGCTGGAGCGTGAGCGAGCCGCTGCCGCCAAAGCCCAACCGGCAGCCCAGCCTGCCCAGACCGCAGCCGCCGACAGCGGCCGCTATATGATGCAGTGTGCCGCCCTGCGCTCGCAGGATTCTGCGGAGTCGCTCAAGGCACGCATCGCCTTCACCGCCGGCCTCTCCTCCAGCCTGCAGGTGATCAATGGCGCCAACGGCACCGTCTACAAGGTGATGGTCGGCCCCTTCAACGGCAAGGCCGCCGCCGACGCAGCCAACCGCAAGCTGCAGAGCTCGGGCATCAGCGGCTGCATTCCCAAGAAAGGGTAAGCGCCCGTTTTACCATGAGGGGCCGGGTGGCGACACCCGGCCCCTCTTCTTTGGGCTTCCTTCGCACCCATCGCCCCATCTCGCGCTTATCCCGACCGATTGCAGGCTTGAAAAGCCGTTTTGCCATCCCCATCTTTTCTCCCATGCACAGTCAGGCCGTCATTCGGCTCAAGCGAGGTAAGTAAAGTGACTACCATAGTTTCAGTTCGCCGCAACGGTCAGGTCGTCATCGGTGGCGATGGCCAGGTTTCTCTTGGCAACACCGTCATGAAGGGCAATGCCCGCAAGGTTCATCGCCTCTACAACGGCAAGGTACTGGCAGGTTTTGCCGGTGGTACTGCCGACGCCTTCACCCTGCTCGAACGCTTCGAAGCCAAACTGCAGGCCCATCAGGGTAATCTGGAGCGCGCCGCCGTGGCGCTGGCCAAAGATTGGCGCACCGATCGCGCCCTGCGCCGCCTCGAAGCACTGCTGGCCGTCGCCGACGAGCAAAAATCCTTCATCATCACCGGCAACGGTGACGTGGTGCAGCCGGAGCACGATCTCATCGCCATCGGCAGCGGCGGCAACTTCGCCCAGTCTGCGGCTATCGCCCTGCTGGAAAACACCGATCTGGATGCCAAGAGCATCGTCGAGAAGGCGCTCAAGATCGCCGGCGACATCTGCGTCTTCACCAACCAGCACCACACCGTCGAAGTGCTGGACTATTCGGCCAAGTAAGCCGGCTATATAGCAACCAATTCTCCAAGGGGTGGGCACTGCCCGCCCCTGATACAGGAACTCCATCATGTCCGAGATGACCCCGAGAGAAATCGTCCACGAACTGGATCGTCACATCATAGGTCAGGCCGATGCCAAGCGCGCGGTGGCCGTCGCCCTGCGCAACCGCTGGCGCCGGATGCAGCTCGACGAAGAGATGCGCCATGAAGTGACCCCGAAGAACATCCTGATGATCGGCCCGACCGGTGTCGGCAAAACCGAGATCGCCCGTCGTCTGGCCAAACTGGCCAACGCCCCCTTCATCAAGGTGGAAGCGACCAAGTTCACCGAAGTGGGCTATGTCGGCAAGGAAGTGGACAGCATCATTCGCGATCTGACCGATGTCGCCATCAAACTGGTGCGCGAGACCGAGATGGAGAAGATGAAATACCGCGCCGAGGAAGCCGCTGAAGAGCGCATCCTCGACGCCCTGCTGCCCAACCCGCGCAACACCTGGGGTGAGGAAGAGAAAGCCGACAACTCCAACACCCGCCAGATCTTCCGCAAGAAACTGCGCGAAGGTCAGCTGGATGACAAGGAGATCGAGCTGGAGCTCTCTGCCTCCCCGATGGGCGTCGAAATCATGACCCCGCCTGGCATGGAAGAGATGGCCAACCAGCTGCAGGGGCTGTTCCAGAACCTGGGTCAGAACCAGAAGAAGAAGCGCAAGATCAAGGTCAAAGAGGCCATGAAGGCGCTGATCGAAGAGGAAGCGGCCAAGCTGGTCAACCCGGAAGAGCTGAAGCAGAAAGCCATCGCTGCGGTCGAGAACAACGGCATCGTCTTCCTCGACGAGATCGACAAGATCTGCAAGCGCGGCGAGAGCTCCGGCCCCGATGTTTCCCGTGAAGGGGTTCAGCGCGACCTGCTGCCGCTGGTCGAGGGCTGCACCGTCAACACCAAGCACGGCATGGTCAAGACCGACCATATCCTGTTTGTCGCCTCCGGCGCCTTCCAGATCGCCAAGCCGTCCGACCTCATCCCCGAGCTGCAGGGCCGTCTGCCGATCCGGGTCGAGCTGACCGCGCTCACCACTGAAGATTTCGAGCGGATCCTGACCGAGCCGAACGCCTCCCTGACCGATCAGTACAAGGCGCTGATGGCCACCGAAGGGGTCAACATCGAGTTCACCCAGGATGGTATCCGCCGTCTGGCCGAAGCGGCCTGGCAGGTCAACGAGCGTACCGAGAACATCGGTGCCCGTCGCCTGCACACCGTGATGGAACGCCTGATGGAAGATATCTCCTATGACGCCTCCGAGAAATCCGGCGAGACCTTCGTCATCAACACCGACTACGTCAACGCCCACCTCGGCAAGCTGATTGAAGACGAGGATCTGAGCCGCTTTATTCTGTAAACGCGCCCCTCCCGATAAAACGCCTCCCTTCGCGGAGGCGTTTTTATTTCTC
>NZ_CAWNWX010000011.1:32685-35198 GCF_963878195.1 Aeromonas sp. HMWF016 | reverse complement strand
GATTCTGGCCCACACCTGCGGCAACCCCCGTTCAATCCCAAGCCGTTTCCAAACTTCCCCTTGCCAACACCCGCCGTTTTTCATCTCCGCTGAAATCTGCTCAAAAAAAGATCTTTCCTATTCTCGGCGGCTGATTTATACATACGTATAAATCAGATCGAAATTTGTGCAACAGGAACCAGAAAGATGAATCCAACCCGGCAGAAACTGCTCGATACCGGCCTCGCCATCGCCACCGAGAAGGGGCTACGCGGCCTGACGGTGCGCGAGCTGGCGGCGGCGGCCGAGGTGAACCTCGGCTCCTTCGTCTACCACTTCGGCAACCGCGACGCCTTTATCGACGAGCTGGTCGAGCTCTGGTACGCCCCCCTCTATGACGAGCTCAAGGCGGTAGCGGCAAAAGGCTCCTACCCCTCTGCCATCGCCATGTTCGAAGCCACCATGGAGGCGCTGATCGGGCTGGTGGCGCGCCAACGCGGCTTCATCAACCACCTGTTTGGCGATGCGCTGGCAGGTGAAGGGGCGGCCCAGCGCTTTCTGCTCAGCCTGCCGCGCCGTCATCCCCTGCTGCTGATCGAACAGGTACGGATGGCACAGGCGGAAGGGTCGCTGGTCGCGGGTCACCCGCTCCAGCTGATGATCTTCATCATGGGGTCGGTCGGCCTGCCGCTGGTGATCGCCGGCAGCGGTCGCCAGCTCGGCTGGCTGCCCGAACAGGCCGCCCCCTTTCTCAGCCAGATAGATAACCCCGAGGCCGCCAGACAGCGTCTGGTATGGGCCCTGCGCGGCCTGCGCCCCACCGATATGAAGGAAGGAGAAGCGGTATGAAGCAACGCATTACAATTGTGGTCCTGCTGCTAACCGTTATCGGCGGCTATCTCTGGTGGCAGGGGCGACCGGCCGACGGCTCCATGCTCTACGGCAATGTCGATATTCGCGACGTCAATCTGGCCTTTCGGGTCGGTGGCCGCGTCGATCAGGTGCTGGTCGACGAGGGGGATAGGGTGAAAGCGGGTCAACTGCTGGCCCGCCTCGATCCGGTTCCCCTCACCCACAGCCGCGACAGCGCCCGCGCCAATCTGGCTGCACTCACTGCCGCCAACGCCTTGATCCACAAAGGCTATCGCAGCGAAGAGACCGACCGCGCCCGGGCCGCACTGGCCGCCGCCGAAGCCGCTGCGCTGGAAGCCGACCAGCAGTGGCGCCGCCAGAGCGCATTGGCAGCCACCGGCGCCATCTCCCGCGGTCAGCTCGATACCGCCCGATCCCAGCGAGACCAGACCCGGGCGCAAGTGCGCTCCGCCCGCGAACAGCTCGCCCAGCTCGAAACCGGCTATCGCCCGGAAGAGATCGCCCAGTCCGATGCCCAACTGGAAGGGGCCAAAGCGGCGCTCGCCAGTGCCGAGCTGGCGCTGGCGGATGCCAGCCTGACCGCCCCCAGCGACGGCATCATCATCAGCCGCGCCGTCGAGAACGGCAGCATGGTGCAGAGCGGAGCGACCGCCTTCAACCTCTCCCTGACCGCGCCGGTCTGGGTGCGTGCCTATGTGGAGGAGCCCTGGCTCGGCCACTTCCCGAGCGGCGCCAAAGTGACCCTCACCACCGACTCGCGGCCGGATCAGCCCTATCACGGGGTGGTGGGCTTTGTCTCGCCCACCGCCGAGTTCACCCCGAAATCGGTGGAGACGCCTGACCTGCGCACTCACCTCGTCTACCGGCTGCGCATCGTGGTGCAGGATCCCGACCCGGCCCTGCGCCAAGGGATGCCGGTCACCGTCAGGCTGGCACCATGAGCTGCGCCATCTCCCTTGAGGGGCTCACCAAACGCTTTGGTGAGCGGGTCGCCCTCAACGCCATCTCGGCCACCATTCCGGCTGGCGGCATCACCGGGCTGGTGGGCCCCGACGGCGCGGGCAAGAGCACTTTGCTGCGCCTGCTGGCCGGTCTGCTGATCCCGGAAGCGGGCACCATCCGGGTGCTGGGGCTGGATCCGGTGAGCGAGGGGGATCTGCTGCGCCAGCGCCTCGGCTACATGCCCCAGCAGTTCGGCCTCTACGAGGATCTCAGCGTGCTGGAGAACCTCACCCTCTACGCTGACTTGCGCGGCGTACTGGAGCCCGAGCGCACGCCCACCTTTGCGCGGCTGCTCGCCTTCACCGACCTCGCCCGCTTCACCGCACGACCGGCGGGCAAACTCTCTGGCGGGATGAAACAGAAGCTCGGGCTGGCCTGCGCCCTGCTCGGCACCCCGGATGTGCTGCTGCTCGACGAGCCGGGGGTCGGGGTCGATCCCATCTCCCGCCGCGCCCTCTGGCAGATGGTGCGCGAGCTGGCCAAGGGAGGGATGACGGTGCTCTGGAGTACCGCCTATCTCGACGAGGCGGAGCTGTGCGACCACGTGCTGCTGATGGCAGATGGCGAGGTGCGCACCAACGGCACGCCGGCCGATCTGATGGGGGCCATGGCCAGCCGCTGCTGGCTGCTGGAGGCGGGACAACTGGATGGCCGCGAGC
>NZ_CAWNWX010000011.1:30929-32650 GCF_963878195.1 Aeromonas sp. HMWF016 | reverse complement strand
GTGGCGGGGGAGCGGGTTCGCCTGCTGCTGCACCCGGGCATGACGCCCCCGCCGCTCCCGGAGCTGCAATTGGCCAACGGCGCCTTTCAACCGGCCCAGCCCCGGCTGGAAGATGCCTTTATCGACCTGCTCGGCGGCGGCCCCGGCGGGGAGTCGAGTCTGGCAGCCGGGATGCGCGAAGCGGAACTGCCGCAGGGGGTCTCCCCCGAGGCGGTGATCGAGGCGCGCCACCTCACCAAGCGCTTCGGCGATTTTGCCGCCACCGATGATGTCAGCTTTGCTGTGCGCCGCGGCGAGATCTTCGGCCTGCTCGGCCCCAACGGGGCGGGCAAGTCCACCACCTTCAAGATGGAGTGCGGCCTGCTGCGCCCGAGCGAGGGACAGGCGCTGGTAACCGGCATCGATCTGGCTCACAGCCCCTCGGCGGCACGCCAGCGCCTCGGCTACATGGCGCAGAAGTTCTCCCTCTACAAGCAGCTTACCGTGGCGCAGAACCTCTCCTTCTTCGCCGGTATCTACGGCCTGTTCGGCCGCCACCAGCAGACGCGGATCGATGCCATGGTGGCGGCCTTTGCCCTCGCCCCCTGGCTTGCTCAAAAAGCGGAATCCCTGCCGCTCGGCCTTCGCCAGCGCTTGTCGCTGGCCTGCGCCCTGCTGCACGAGCCGCCGCTGCTGTTTCTCGACGAGCCCACCTCCGGGGTCGATCCGGTAACCCGGCGCGAGTTCTGGTCACACATCAACGCGCTGGCCGATCACGGCGTCACCGTGCTGGTCACCACCCACTTTATGGATGAGGCGGAGTATTGCGACCGCATTGCCCTCATCTATCGCGGCAAGCTGCTGGCACTCGGCACCCCGGACGATCTCAAGGGGCTGGCCGCCAAAGAGGCGGCGACTTCTCTGCCAACCGGCTCCTTGCCGACCATGGAAGAGGCCTTTATCACCCTGGTCGAGCGGGCCAGCGAGGAGGACGAATGAGCATCAACCGTCGGCGACTGCTGGCCCTCTGCCGCAAGGAGACGCTGCAAATCGTCCGTGACCCGAGCAGCATCCTCATCGCCTTCATCATGCCGGTGGTACTACTGGTGGTGATGGGGTACGCCATCAATCTGGATGTAGACCATCTGCGCCTCGGCATCTGGCGTACCGACAGCGGCGCCCCGGCGGTGCGGCTGGAGCAGGCCCTGCGCGGCTCTACCGCGCTGGAGATCCACAGCGGGCCGAGCAAGGAGTCCCTGCTCGCCAGTCTGGCCCGTGGCGAGATCCGCGGCCTGCTGGTGATCGATGACGGCTTCTCCCGCGAGCTGGCCGGTCAGGGCAATGGCACGCCACAGGCGCTGCTGCTGACCGATGGCTCCGAGCCCAACACTGCCAACTTCGTCACCAACTATGTGCAGGGGATCTGGCAGGGGTGGCTCGCTGGCGAGGGGGTTGCCATGCCGGTGTCGATAGAGAGCCGCGCCTGGTTCAACCCGGCGCTGGTGAGCCGCAACTTTCTGGTGCCGGGCTCCGTTGCGGTAGTGATGACCATCATAGGTGCCCTGCTCACCTCGCTGGTGGTGGCGCGGGAGTGGGAGCGCGGCACCATGGAGGCGCTGCTCGCCACCCCGGTCACCAAGGGGGAGCTGCTGCTCTCCAAGCTGCTGCCCTACTACGGCCTCGGCATCATCGCCATGCTGCTCTGCCTGCTCTTCTCGGTGGCGGTGATGGCGGTGCCATGG
>NZ_CAWNWX010000011.1:0-30885 GCF_963878195.1 Aeromonas sp. HMWF016 | reverse complement strand
TTTCTCGGCAGCGCCCTCGGACTCGGGCTGTTCCTCTCCACCGTGATGCGTAGCCAGTTCAACGCCGCGCAGGCAGCGCTGATCGCCGCGTTTCTGCCCGCCGTGATGCTGTCGGGCTTCGTGTTCGAGATCGCCAGCATGCCGCCGCTGCTACGGGCCATCACCCACCTCATTCCGGCCCGCTATTTCGCCAGCTCCCTGCAGACCCTCTATCAGGCGGGTAGCGTCTTCTCGATCCTGCTGGTCAACGGTTTCTGTCTGCTACTGCTGGCCGGTTTCTGGCTGGCCCTGACCGCCCGCAAGACGCGGCGCACTCTGGAGTAACCCATGCTGATCCGACTCTGGTGGCTGATCCGAAAAGAGCTGCAGGCCCTGATGGGCAATACTCAGGGGCGCTTTCTGCTCATCATGCCGGTGCTGCTGCAAACCGCCCTCTTCCCGTTCGCCGCCACTCTGGAGGTGACCGGCAACACGCTGGCCATCTACAACCAGGATGACGGCGCCCAGAGCCGCGAGCTGCTGGAGCGCCTCACCCATATGCCCGCCTTCACCACCATCATCCCGGTGCAGGGCGAGGCGGGAATGACCGAGGCCATCACCGGGCAGCAGGCACTGCTCGGGCTGATTATTCCGGGGGATTTCTCGCGCCGGCTGGCGCGGGGCGAACCGGCCAAGGTACAGCTGATTATCGATGGCCGCCGCTCCAACGGTGGTCAGGTAGCGGCGGGCTACATCAGTCAGGTGATCGCCCGCTGGCAAAGTGAGGGCAAGGGGCAACCCGAGCTGGCGGTGCGCAACCTCTACAACCCCAACGTCGAGTTCCACTGGCATATCCTGCCGGCGCTGGTGGCCATCATCACCACCACCGGCTGCCTGATTGTCACCGCCCTCTCGGTCGCGCGGGAGCGGGAGGAGGGCACCTTCGACCAGCTGCTGGTCTCCCCCCTCACCGCAGGCTGGATCATGGCGGGCAAGGCGGTGCCCGGCATCATGGTGGCGGTGGGGCAAGGGTGCATAGTCGCGCTGGCCGCCCGTTTTGTCTTTCACCTCCCCTTTGCCGGCAGCCTCAGCCTGCTGATGGCGGGCATGGTCTGCTACGGGCTGGCACTGGCCGGGATCGGGCTCTTCATCTCGTCGTTCTGCTCGACCCAGCAGCAGGCCTTTCTCGGAGTCTTCTCCTTCACCGTCCCGGCGGTGATCCTCTCGGGCTACATCTCGCCGGTGGAGAACATGCCGCAAGTATTCCAGTGGCTGGCGGCCATCGACCCCCTCACCCACTTCATCGTGCTGCTCAAGGGGGTCTTCCTCAAAGGGTTCGACTGGTCGGCCGCCTGGCCCCTGCTCTGGCCGCTACTCGCCATCGCCGGTGTCACCCTGTCGCTGGCGCTCGCCATGTTCCGCCGCCATATCGCCTGACACGCCGCCTTGCTGAGCTGATGCCGGCCTCGCCCAGTGCGAGACCGGCTTTTTCCGCCAGAAGTCTTCACTCCCCGGCTGTGGGTAAACCGGGCTTTCCCTCCACCATCCCTCACTCCAAGCCAGCTCATAAATCATCAACTGGTATACCTAATTTTGTATATCTTTGAATTTTATCGAATTACCCCTGACGAGATATATAAATAGACACTTGATTTGCATCAATTGCCCGTCCCGACTGACTGGGTAGCCTAGCCCCAGAATGATGTTTTATTACTCCAAACTAGAGGCAATCATGAGCAAAGTCAGACTGGTCGTTGTGGGCAACGGCATGGTGGGGCACCGCTTCATCGAAGAGCTGATCGAGCGGACCGACCCGGGCCGCTACGAGATCACCGTCTTCGGTGCAGAACCCCGTCCTGCGTACGATCGCGTCCATCTCTCCTCCTACTTCTCCCATCACACCAGTGAAGATCTCTCCCTCGTCAAACCCGGCTTCTACGACAAGCACGGCATCCGCCTGCTGCTCGGCGAAGCGGTGAAAAAAATCGACAGGGCCAACCGCGAAGTGCACTCCAACAAGGGCACTGTGGTCGGGTATGACAAGCTGGTACTGGCCACCGGCTCCTACCCCTGGGTGCCCTCCATTGCAGGCAGCCAGCACCACGAGTGCTTCGTCTATCGCACCATCGAGGATCTGAAAGCCATCCGCAACGCCGCCAAAAGCGGCAAGAGCGGGGTGGTAATCGGTGGCGGCCTGCTTGGCCTCGAAGCCGCCGGTGCCATCAAGGCATTGGGCCTCGAGACCCACGTAGTGGAGTTTGCTCCGGTGCTAATGGCCGAGCAGCTCGACGGTCAGGGCGGCCAGCTGCTGCGCCGCAAGATTGAATCCATGGGCGTGCAGGTGCACACCAGCAAGAGCACCAGCGAGATCCTGATGCATGGCGGTGAGCTGGCGAAACACCGGCTCGCCTTTGCCGATGGCAGCCAACTGGAAGTGGACGTGGTGGTCTTCTCCACCGGCATTCGCCCGCAAGATACCCTCGGCCGCTACGGCGATCTCGCCATCGCCGACCGTGGCGGCATCGTCATCGACGATCACTGCCTCACCTCCGACCCCGACATCTATGCCATCGGCGAGTGCGCCGCCTGGCAGGGCCGCTTCTTCGGGCTGGTGGCGCCGGGCTACAAGATGGCCCAGATCACCGTCGCCCACCTGCTCGGAGGCGACAGCCGCTTCGAAGGTGCGGACATGAGCGCCAAGCTCAAGCTGCTCGGCGTCTCCGTCGGCTCCATCGGTGATGCCCACGGCCGCACTCCGGGCAGCCACAGCTATGTCTTTCAAGATGACCAAGCTGGCGTCTACAAGAAGATCGTGGTGAGCGAAGACAACAGCCGATTGCTCGGCGCCGTGCTGGTGGGTGACGTGGAAGATTACGGCAACCTGCTGCAGATGATGCTCAATGCCCTGCCGCTGCCGAGCCACCCGGATACCCTGATCCTGCCCGCCTACGCCGGTGCCAAGCCGACGCTGGGGGTGGATGCCCTGCCGGAAAGCGCCCAGATCTGCTCCTGCTTCGACGTCTCCAAGGGCGACATCGCTCAGGCGGTGGCCGAGGGTCACACCACCCTGGCCGCCATCAAGCAACACACCAAGGCCGGTACCGGCTGCGGCGGCTGCGTGCCGCTCATCAGTCAGGTGCTCAACGCCGAGCTGGTGAAGCAGGGCATCGAGGTCAACAACCACCTCTGTGCCCACTTCCCCTACTCCCGTCAGGAGCTGTTCCATCTGGTCAAGGTGGAGGGGATCAAGAGCTTCGACGAACTGCTGGCCAAACACGGTCAGGGCTATGGCTGCGAGGTGTGCAAACCGACCGTCGGCTCCATCCTCGCCTCCTGCTGGAACGAGCATGTGCTGAGCCCGCGCAATATCCCGCTGCAGGACACCAACGACATCTTCCTCGGCAACATGCAAAAAGACGGCAGCTACTCCGTCATCCCGCGCATGGCCGGTGGCGAAGTTACTCCGGAAGGGCTGCTGGCGGTGGCCGAAGTGGCCCGCGACTACAAGCTCTACACCAAGATCACCGGCGCCCAGCGCATCGGTCTGTTCGGGGCCCAGAAGGATGATCTGCCCGCCATCTGGCGCAAGCTGCTGGCGGCCGGCTTCGAAACCGGTCAGGCCTACGCCAAGGCGCTGCGCATGGCCAAAACCTGCGTCGGCAGCACCTGGTGCCGCTTCGGCGTGCAGGACAGCGTTGGCCTCGGGGTCTTCCTCGAGAACCGTTACAAGGGCATTCGCACCCCGCACAAGATGAAGTTCGGCGTCTCCGGCTGTACCCGCGAATGTGCGGAAGCGCAGGGCAAGGACGTTGGCATCATCGCCACCGATGCGGGCTGGAACCTCTATGTGGGCGGCAACGGCGGCATGAAGCCGCGCCACGCCGATCTGCTGGCGTCTGACCTCGACCGCGAAACCCTCATCAAGCTGATAGACCGCTTTATGATGTTCTACGTCACCAGCGCCGACAAACTGCAGCGCACCTCGGTCTGGCTCGGCAATCTGGAAGGGGGCGTCGACTACCTGCGCGAGGTGATCGTCGACGACAAGCTGGGACTGGCCGAGACGCTGGAGCGCGATATCCAGATCCTCATCGACAGCTACGAGTGCGAATGGTCGCGCACCCTCAACGAAGAGGAGGCACTCAAGCGATTCAGCCACTTCATCAACAGCGACAAGCGCGACCCGGACGTTCAGTTCGTCAGCGAACGCGACCAGCACAGACCCGCCACTCCGGCCGAGCGCATCCCCGTCTACCAGATCGAGGTGGAAACCAAATGATGAAACTTGCCTGCCAACTCAGCGACATCCTGCCGGGAACCGGCGTCTGCGCTCTGATCGAGGGTCGTCAGATCGCCCTGTTCCGCCCGAGCGCGGCCGCCGAGGTGTTCGCCATCGACAACCGGGATCCCTTCTTCGCCGCCAACGTGCTGTCGCGGGGCCTGATCTGCGAACACGACGGCGAGCTCTGGGTGGCCAGCCCGCTCAAGAAGCAGCGCTTTCGCCTGAGCGATGGCCACTGTTTCGACAATCCCGCCATGTCGGTTCAAAGCTACCCCGTTGAAGTACGCGATCAGCAGGTCTGGGTCGCAGTCTAACGCCGATTTCACTCTCTTTCGGGCTGCCTGTGGGCAGCCCTTTCAAGGACTCACAAGATGTACACGGAAACCATCAACAAGTGCGCCGCCAACGCGGCCCGCATCAACCGCTTCGAGCGCAGCGACAAGCTCGGCTTCTGGCTCAGCTCCGCCATGGCGGGGGCCTATGTGGGCCTCGGCATCATCCTTATCTTCACCCTCGGCAATCTGGTGGATCCCGCCATCCGGCCGCTGGTGATGGGGGCCACCTTCGGCATCGCCCTGACGCTGGTGATCATCGCCGGCTCCGAGCTGTTTACCGGCCACACCATGTTCCTCACCTTCGGGGTGAAAACGGGCAAGATCACCATGGCCGACCTGCTGCGCATCCTGCCGCAGACCTGGGCCGGCAATCTGATTGGCTCCGTCGTGGTGGCGCTGATCTACTCCTACGGCGGCAGCCTGCTGCCGGACGCAGGCAGTCTGGCCCACAAGGTGGCACTGGCCAAGACCCAGGCCCCGGCGCTGACCCTGTTTATGAAGGGGATCCTCTGCAACTGGCTGGTCTGCCTCGCTATCTGGATGGCGCTGCGCACCGAAGGGGCCGCCCGCTTCATCGCCATCTGGTGGTGCCTGCTGGCCTTTATCGCCTCCGGCTACGAGCACTCCATCGCCAACATGACCCTGTTCGCCCTCTCCTGGTTTGGTGCCCATTCCGAGGCCTACACCCTAGGCGGCATCGGCCACAACCTGCTGTGGGTGACCCTGGGCAACACCGTCTCCGGCGCCCTCTTTATGGGCCTCGGCTACTGGTATGCCACCCCCAAGGCGGAGCGCCCGGTCGCAGTGAGCGAGACCACCAGCACCGCCAACCAGACCCGAACCGCCTGATCCGGAGGCCCCATGGACTACTTGCCCATCTTTTGCCGACTCGACAACAAACCCGTGCTGCTGGTCGGCGGCGGCGAGGTAGCGGAGCGCAAGGCGCGCCTGCTGCTGGATGCCGGTGCCCACCTCACAGTCGTAGCGCCCGAGCTCGACCCCGAGCTGGCGGAACTGGCTGCCAACGGGAGCATCGAGTGGCTGGCCGGTGAATTCACGCCGGCGCAACTGACGGGCAAGTGGCTGGTGGTGGCCGCCACCGATCGGCGCGAGGTGAACGCGCTGGTCTACCAGAGCGCCAATCAGGCGCGGATCTTTGCCAACGTGGTGGACGACCCGAAGCGCTCCAGCTTCATCATGCCGTCGATCATCGACCGCTCGCCGCTGATGGTGGCCATCTCCTCCGGCGGCAAGGCGCCGGTGCTGGCCCGGCTGCTGCGGGAAAAACTCGAAGCCCTGCTGCCGCAACATCTTGGCGCCGTGGCAACCTTCGCCGGCAGCCTGCGGGATCGGGTCAAGGCCCGCTTCGCCACCATGGGCGAGCGGCGTCGCTTCTGGGAGCGGCTGCTCGGGGCGGATCGGCTCGGCCAAGCACTGGCCCGCGGTGATAGTGCCTCTGCCAATCAGCTGGCCGACAACCTGTTTGCCGATGAAAGCCACTCCAGTGGCGAAGTGGTGCTGGTGGGAGCCGGCCCCGGCGATCCGGGCCTGCTCACCCTGCACGCCCTGCGCCAGATGCAGCAGGCCGACGTGGTGGTCTATGACCGGCTGGTCTCCGACGAGGTGATGGCGCTGGTACGCCGCGATGCCAAGCGCATCTTCGTCGGCAAGCAGGCGGGCAACCACTGCGTGCCGCAGGAGGGGATCAACCAGCTATTGCTAGAGGAGGCGCAGAAGGGGCAGCGGGTGGTGCGACTCAAGGGGGGCGACCCCTTTATCTTCGGCCGTGGCGGCGAGGAGCTGGAGACGCTGGTCGGCACAGGCATCGGCTTTCAGGTGGTGCCCGGCATCACCGCGGCCAGCGGCTGCGCCGCCTACGCCGGTATTCCAATGACTCACCGCGATCACGCCCAGAGCGTGCGTTTCGTTACCGCCCATGGCAAGGGGGGCGCCCGGGATCTCGACTGGCCGCTGCTGGCCAAGGACAAGCAGACACTGGTGTTCTACATGGGGCTCTCCTCCTGCGCCACCATCCGCGAGCAGCTGCTGGCCCATGGCAAGGCGGGCAACACCCCGGTGGCGCTGATCGAGCGCGGCACCCAGCCCTGCCAGCGGGTCATTCGCGGCACCCTCGATGAGCTGCCCGCGCTGGCGGTGGGGGTCGAGAGTCCTGCCCTCATCATGGTGGGATCTGTGGTGACCTTGGCGGACCAGCTTGCCTGGTTTGGCGCGGCACCACAGGCTCAGCGAGCCCTCGCCTGACCATTTGAATGTGTCCGTCACCCGATCCCGGCCGAGCAACCCTCTTACCGGGATCGGGCGATGGCCATGGCTGGCAATCTGTGAGCATTGAAACGGGCTGAAGGGATCAACCTACTAGCTATAAGTTAAAGTTAGGCCATTCAGGGAAAACCCATAAATAAAATTTATACCGAGCCATTTCCACCCCCAAACCGCCCTCCCCCTGCCATTGCGCCTGCGCCAAGCAGTTGGCCGATCTCTGCCGGATAAATCTCTGCACCACTGCGCACCGTCATAACCTGTTGTTTTAAGTCTGGTATCCTATGGCTATTCGGCCCCATGGCCACCAGCTCAGGAACCTCTCCATGTCTCTTCCCATCAAAAACAGCGCCAGGCAGCGTGCGGAAGACAGATCCCGCATTCTCACCCTGCTGCTGCGCGATGACGCCCTCACCGATAGCCTGCTCGATCCGCAGGCGGTGCAGGATGCCGAACAGCGCGACCAGACCAGCGAGCTGACCCGGCTGGTCAACAGCCTGCCCGCCGCCGATATCGCCGATGCGCTGGAGTCGCTGCCGCCGGATGAGCGCCATGTGTTGTGGGCGCTGGTGAGTGAAGAAAAGCGCGGCCAGACTCTGGTCGAAGCGTCGGAGACGGTGTGGGACAGCCTGATCAGCGGCATGAGCGACAAAGAGCTGCTCGATGCCCTGCGCACCCTGGATATCGACGATCAGATCTATCTGGGCCAGTATCTGCCCCGCAACCTGATGGGACGGCTGCTGACCTACATGGCCCCCGCCGACCGGGATCGGGTGCGCGAGATGATCCGCTACGGCAAGCATACCGTCGGCGCCATGATGGATTTCGAGATCATCACCATCCGCCCCGAGGTGACGCTCGCCACCGTGCAGCGCTATCTGCGCCTGCGCGGCAAGATCCCCGCCAACACCGACAAACTGTTCGTCATCGACCGGCGCAACCACCTGCTGGGGGAACTGCCGCTCACCACAGTGCTGCTGCACAAGCCGGATACCAGGGTGAATGCGGTGATGGAGCAGGACCCGGTCACCTTCGATCCGGAGGATAACGACGAAGAAGCCGCCCGCACCTTCGAGCGGGATGACCTGCTCTCCGCCGCCGTGGTGGATGGCAAGGGCAAGCTGATGGGTCGCCTCACCGTCGAAGAGGTGGTGGATCTGGTCTATGAAGAGAGCGACACCGACCTGCGCCGGATGGGGGGTATCAGTGAAGAGGAGGATGTGTTCGCGCCCGTCTCCAAGGCGGTCAAGACTCGCTGGGCCTGGCTTGCCATCAACCTCTGCACCGCCTTTGTCGCCTCGCGGGTGATCGGCCTGTTCGAGCACACCATCTCGCAACTGGTGGCACTGGCGGCCCTGATGCCCATCGTCGCAGGGATCGGCGGCAACACCGGCAACCAGACCATCACCATGATAGTGCGCGCGCTGGCGCTGCAGCATATTCAGGCGGGCAACCTCTCCTTCCTGCTGCTGCGGGAACTTGGGGTGGCGCTGATCAACGGGCTGGTGTGGGGCGGCACCATGGGGGTAGCGACCTTCCTGCTCTATCAGGATGCAGCGCTCGGCGCCGTGATGACCCTGGCCATGGTGCTCAACCTGCTGGTGGCGGCGCTGATGGGGGTCATTATCCCCATGACCATGAACCGGCTCGGCCGCGACCCGGCGGTGGGGGCCAGCGTGATGATCACCGCCATCACCGACACCGGCGGCTTCTTTATCTTCCTCGGCCTCGCCACCCTGTTCCTGCTCTGACCCTGCACAGGAAAATCCCCTCCTCTCCAATAAAAAACCCCGGCATAGCCGGGGTGAAAACGGAGAGGAAAACATTTGGACGTCATTACGGCTGCTTGCCAGCCACCAATCCCCGCATACCTGCTGTTCAGGCTGACAGCATGCGGCGATCCTCGTACTCAGGATTACAGTTCCTTGCCAACGCGTAATATCGAGAGCCGTAATGAATCACTGCTGAATTTAATGGAGAGATCACGCGGCCGTCGAATGGAGATCTGTAACCAACCATTACAGACGAACGAAATAGACCACACCAAAGGCCACTGACCGCCCACCCGGCAAGGCTGGCCACAGTATCCACGCCGCAGTAGCCATAAAAAAACAGGCCCACCGAAGTGGGCCTGCTGTTATCTGGGTGGTCGGGAATATCGCGCCAAAGGGCGCTACTCCCGCTCCTTCACATAGGGTGTACCAAGCGCTTTGGGCGCCACGGCGCGGCCGATAAAGCCGGCCAGCAGGAACACGGTCAGGATGTAGGGCAGTGCCTCGATGGCCTGTACCGGGATCGGGAAGTCGCCGATGGTCACCCCTTGCAGACGGATGGCGACCGCATCGAGGAAACCGAACAGCAGGCAGGCTGCCATGGCGTTCCAGGGGCGCCACTTGCCGAACACCAGTGCCGCCAGCGCCATAAAGCCCTTGCCCGCACTCATGTTGGGGATGAACTGGGCCGTCTGGGCTACCGCCAGATAGGTGCCACCGATACCGGCCAGCAGGCCGCCGATGATAAGCGCGGTGTAGCGCATCCGCACCACCGAGATACCGGCGGTATCGACCGCAGCCGGCGCCTCACCCACCGCCCGCAGCCGCAGACCGAAGCGGGTACGGAACATCACCCACCAAGCCAGCGGCACGCAGGCGAACGCCACGTACTCCAGCAGGGAGTGGCCGCTCAGCAGCTCGCTGTAGAGCTGGCCAATCACCGGCACATCGTAGAGCTCCTTGGCATAGGGGAAGTCGATGGGAGCAAAGCGGGCATCGCCGGAGAGCGCCGGCGTCTGGCCACCCTGATCGAACCAGTAACGGCCCAGCGTCACGGTCAGACCGGCCGCCAGAATGTTGATGGCCATCCCGCTCACCACCTGATCACCGCGGTGGGTGATGGTGGCAAAGCCGTGCATCAGGGCAAACAGCACCGAGATGGCAATCCCGGCACCCAGTCCCACCCAGGCGGAACCGGAGACCGCTGCCGCCGCACCACTGGCGAACGCCGCCGCCAGCAGTTTGCCTTCCAGCGCAATGTTAACCACCCCGGAGCGCTCGCAGAACATGCCGGCCATGGCGGCCAGAATGAGGGGCGGCGCGGTACGAATGGTCGCATCCAGCATCAGGATCAGAATTTCAAACATGATCAGGCCCCCTTAACTTGCGCAGAGCGGTTGGCAAACGCCAGATAGAGCTGCTCGATGCGCGGACGCATCATGTGCTCCAGTGCGCCGCAGAACAGGATCACCAGACCCTGCAGCACCACTACGATGTTGCGGTCGACACCGAACTCGAAGCTGAGCTCGGCGCCCCCCTGATAGAGGAAGCCGAACAGCAGGCTGGCGATGATGACGCCGACCGGGTGGTTGCGCCCCATCAGCGCCACCGCAATACCGGTGAAGCCGAACCCTTCCACGAAGTTGAGCTTGATCTGGTGCAGCTCACCCTGCAGCACGTTGAGGGCGAAGAAGCCCGACAGCATGCCGGAGATCACCATGGCCAGGATCACCACCTTGGGATAGGAGATACCGGCGTAGGCGGAGGCACTCTGGCTGGCGCCGACCGAGCGGATCTCGTAGCCCCAGCGGGTGTGCCAGATAAAGACCCACACCAGCGCCGCACAGATCAGCGCCCAAAAGAAGCTGATGTTGAGCGGGCTGTTCGGCATCTCGACGCCAAACAGGCTCGCCAGCCCGGTCATCTTGGGCAGCCAGCTCGCTTCGGCAAACACCTTGCTCTCGGTCGCCATCGAACCGGGCGGCTTGAACACCTCCACCAGCAGATAGGCCATCAGCGAGGCAGCGATGAAGTTGAACATGATGGTGGTGATAACGATGTGGCTGCCGCGCTTGGCTTGCAGCCAGGCCGGAATAAAGGCCCAGGCCGCACCGAACAGGCCACCGGCAACGATGGAGAGCGGCAACAGCAGGGAGAACGGCAGCACATCGCCGAGGGTCAGACAGACCAGACCCACACCCAGACCACCGATATAGGCCTGACCTTCACCGCCGATGTTGAACAGACCGGCGTGGAAGGCGACCGCTACCGACAGACCGGTGAAGATAAAGCCGGTGGCGTAGTAGAGGGTAAAGCCAAACCCTTCACCGGTGCCGAAGGCGCCGTACCACATAATCTTGGCGGCATCGACCGGGTTGATCTCGAGGTAGTAGAACAGGATGGCCGACACCAGGAAGGCCAGCAGGATGTTGACCGCAGACACCACGCCCACGGAGACCCAGGCAGGAATACGTACTTGGCTCATCAGTGGGCCTCCTTGGCAACTTCATCCGGCACTATGTTAGCCATCATCAGGCCGATAGTGCGCTCGTCCGCTTTGGCGGCATCCAGCTCGCCGACGATGCGACCGTCGGCAATAACCAGAATGCGGTCAGAGAGACTCATGATCTCGTCCAGTTCGACCGAGACCAGCAGCACAGCCTTGCCCTTGTCGCGCATGGCGATGATCTGCTGGTGGATATACTCGATGGCGCCGATGTCGACCCCGCGGGTCGGCTGGCCAATCAACAGCACATCCGGGTCCTGCTCCACTTCACGGGCGATCACCAGCTTCTGCTGGTTGCCACCTGAGAAGTTGGCGGTCTTGTGGTCGGGATGGGGCGGGCGCACGTCCCACTTCTCCATCTTGGCCTGACAATCCTGCTGGATCGCCTCCTTGTTCTGCAGCCACCCCTTGTTGTATTGCGGACGACGGTGATAACCGAGGATAAAGGCCTCTTTCGCCTCGAAGCGGTTGATGAGACCCATCTTGTGGCGATCTTCCGGCACATGGCCGAGACCGAAGTTGCGCACCATCTCGGGATCGGCCGCCTGCTCGGCGCTCACCTTGTGCACGCCGCTGCGGCTGCTGATGGTAAAGCCGCCCTTGCTCGGCTTGATGATGCCGCCAAGCAGGCTGAGCAGCTCGGACTGGCCGTTGCCGGAGACCCCGGCGATGCCGACCACTTCACCGGCGCGCACCTCGAAGCTGACCGATTTGACCCGCTCCACCTTGCTGGCGTCGAAGTAGCTGAGCCCCTCGACCTTCAGCTTGGCTTCGCCCGGCTCGGTCGGCCCCTTGTCGACCTTGAGGCGCACCTTGCGGCCCACCATCAGTTCGGCCAGCTGCTCCTTGTCGGTATCCTTGGTGGCAACGTGTGCCACCATCTCGCCGCGGCGCATGATGGAGACCTGATCCGTGATGGCCAGGATCTCGCGCAGCTTGTGGGTGATGAGGATGATGGTCGCCCCCTGATCCCGCAGCTTCTCCAGCACCTTGAACAGGTGATCCGCCTCTTGCGGGGTGAGTACCCCGGTCGGCTCGTCGAGGATCAGGATACGGGCGCCGCGATAGAGCGCCTTGAGAATTTCGACCCGCTGTTGCAGGCCCACCGGCAGATCTTCCACCTTCTCGTGCAGTGGCACCTCGAGACCATAGTCCCGCGCCAGCTCGCCGAGCAGCTTCTCTGCCGACGCCACGCTCTGCTGAAGGTGCCAGCCATTTTCAGCGCCGAGGATGACGTTTTCCAAAACCGTAAAGTTGTTCACCAGCATGAAGTGCTGGTGCACCATGCCCACGCCTGCGGCAATCGCATCTTGTGAACCGTGGGGTTTGAAAGGATTCCCGTCGATCAGCATCTCTCCTTTATCGGCATGGTAGAAGCCGTAAATGATGCTCATCAGGGTGGATTTACCGGCGCCGTTTTCGCCAACGATGCCGTGAATACTGCCTTTCCGAACCTTAAGGTCGATCAGCTTGTTGGCGTACACTTCGCCGAACCGCTTATCGATACCTCTTAATTCGATGGCATAGCGATCTGTCTGGTCCATGATGCAGCCCTGCGTTTCATGAAATAAGACTGTAAAAACCGGCCCGTGCGGGCCGGTCGGTGCGTTGAGAGTCGTAGCAGCAACTATCTAATTAGTATTTGCAGGTATTGTCGCTCATGTAGTCATGAACCTTGACCTTGCCTGAAATAATCTCGGCCTTGATGGCATCCACCTTGGCTTTCATCTCCGGAGTGATCAGCTTCTCGTTGTCCTTGTCGAGCGCCCAATCCACACCGCCTTCGGCCAGACCCAGGTTCTTGATCCCCGGTTTCCACTGGCCTTTGGCCGCGTCATCCCAGGTTTGGTAAGCAGCCAGACCCACGGACTTGACCATGGAGGTCAGCATGGTGCCCGGTTGCAGGTGGTTCTGGTTGGAGTCTACGCCGATGGCAAACTTGCCGCTGTCCTTGGCTGCCTGATAGACACCGATACCGGTACCGCCAGCTGCGGCGTAAACCACGTCAGCGCCTTTGGCGAACTGGGACTTGGCCAGCTCGGCACCTTTGGCCGGGTCAGCAAACGCGGCCGGGGTAGAGCCCGCCATGTTCTGGAACACTTCGATCTTCGGATTGACGTACTTGGCGCCCTGCTCGTAGCCGCACTCGAACTTGCGGATCAGCGGGATGTCCATGCCACCCACGAAACCGACCTTGCCGGTTTTGGAGGCGATGGCAGCCAGTGCGCCCACCAGGAAGGAACCTTCATGCTCCTTGAAGATGACGGACTGGACGTTCGGCTTGTCGACCACCATGTCGATGATGGTGAACTGGGTTTTCGGGAATTCGGTCGCAACCTTCTCTACCGCAGACCCCATGTTGAAGCCGACCGCCACGATCGGGCCGTTGCCACGGCTGGCCAGACGACGCAGACCCTGCTCGCGCTGGGCTTCGTTCTGGGGCTCAAACTCTTTGACCTTTACCCCTTTGTCCTTGTTGTAAAGCTCGACGCCGTTACGGAACACGGCTTCGTTGAATGATTTGTCGTACTTGCCCGCGGTGTCATAGATCACGGCCGGCTCGGAAGCAGCCTGAGCAGAGAGAGCAGCGAGAGTGAGGGAGGCCACGGTGGCCAGTTTGAGCACTTTAGTCACGATCGTATCCTTGATTGTTATTAAGTGAGGGAACTTGCTTGCCCGCCGCAGCGGGTCATCTAGCACGCAGGGTTACTCTAAGTCAGCCCCGGTGCGGGTCAAGCAAATGATAAGGGAAAAACGTTTGCGTTAACGGTTTGAATTATAAGCAAATAACCTTATAAGCAGTTGTTTTTTAGCTACTTTTCAGTTGTTTATGCTGACAATTCAGAGACCCAAACGACATTTCTCTTATTGTTCAATTGGTTACTCTAAACCGTTTTCCCCGGTTGGGCATCTGCCCCACCCATCGCCCCGTGATCCGGCTCGCAAAATAACCGCGCGGCGCGCAATCCGGCCGCTGGCTACAGCTGGAAATCATCCCCCGTCCGCCGTCATTTTGCCGACCAGAAACCGGCGCAGCCGCCCTGCCCGACTCCCCTTGCCAGCCCGCCGTGCGGAGTTTGCAGTTGGTCTGACGGGGGGATGGCCGTATAATCGCCGCCTGTATAAATAAACAGGAGTGGTGATGGACGTTTCAACCCTGCTCGACGGGCTCAACGACAAGCAAAGAGATGCCGTTGCGGCGCCCCGCAGCAACCTGCTGGTGCTGGCCGGTGCCGGTTCGGGCAAGACCCGGGTACTGGTGCACCGTATCGCCTGGCTGATGCAGGTGGAACGCTGTTCACCCTTCTCCATCATCGCGGTCACCTTTACCAACAAGGCGGCGGCCGAGATGCGTGGCCGGGTCGAGAAGGTGATCGGCGACGGCGTACGCGGCATGTGGATCGGCACCTTCCACGGCATCGCCCACCGTTTGCTGCGGGCCCACCATCTGGATGCGGGCTTGCCGCAGGATTTCCAGATCCTCGACTCCGACGACCAGTACCGGCTGATCCGCCGGGTGCTCAAGGCGCTCAACCTCGACGAGAAGCACTGGGCCCCGCGCGCCGTGATGGGCTACATCAACGGCAAGAAGGACGAGGGGCTGCGCCCCGGCGACATCGATCTCTACGGCGACCCCGTCACCCGCACCTATCAGCAGATCTACAAGACCTATCAGGAGACCTGCGATCGCTCCGGACTGGTGGACTTTGCCGAGCTGTTGCTGCGCGCCCACGAGCTGTGGCTCAACCGGCCGCACATCCTCGAACACTACCGCGACCGCTTCCAGAACATCCTGGTGGACGAGTTTCAGGACACCAACGGCATTCAATACGCCTGGCTGCGGATGCTGGCGGGCAACAGCGGCAAGGTGATGATCGTCGGCGACGATGACCAGTCCATCTACGGCTGGCGCGGCGCCAAGATCGAGAACATCCAGCGCTTCCTGACCGACTATCAGGGGGCCGAGACCATCCGCCTCGAGCAGAACTACCGCTCCACCGCCAATATCCTCAAAGCCGCCAACAGCGTGATCGCCAACAACGCCGAGCGCCTTGGCAAGGAGCTGTGGACCGAAGGGGCCGAAGGCGACCCGATTTCGCTCTATGCCGCCTTCAACGAGGTGGACGAAGCGCGCTTCGTGGTCGGCCGCCTCAAGGATTGGAAGGAAAAGGGCGGCCTCTTGGCCGACTGCGCCATCCTCTATCGCTCCAACGCCCAGTCGCGGGTGCTGGAAGAGGCGCTGATGCAGGACGCCATGCCCTATCGCATCTACGGCGGCCTGCGCTTCTTCGAGCGGCAAGAGATTAAAGATGCCATGGCCTACCTGCGGCTTATCAACAACCGTGGCGACGACGCCAGCTTCGAGCGGGTGGTCAACACCCCGACCCGTGGCATCGGCGATCGCACCCTCGAGATCCTGCGCGGCAACGCCCGTGATCAGGGGCTCAACCTGTGGCAATCGGCCAAGGCGCTGCTCAATGACAAGGTGCTGACCGGTCGCGCCGGCAACGCAGTGCGCGGCTTTGTCGAGCTGATCGACGCGCTGGAAGAGCAGGTCTCCATGCTGCCACTGCACCAGCAGGCGGATATCGCCATCCAGAACTCCGGCCTCAAGGCGATGTATCTGGCGGAAAAGGGCGAGAAATCCCAGGCGCGGGTAGAGAACCTGGACGAACTGGTCACCGCCTGCCGCCAGTACCAGCGCCCGGACGAGCTGGAGGATATGAGCGATCTCTCCGCCTTCCTCGCCCACGCGGCGCTGGAGTCCGGCGAGAATCAGGCCGACGAATATGCCGATGCGGTGCAGCTGATGACATTGCACAGCGCCAAGGGCTTGGAGTTCCCGCTGGTGCTGCTGGTCGGCGTGGAAGAGGGCATGTTCCCCAGCCAGCAATCGACCGAGGAGTCGGGCCGACTGGAAGAGGAAAGGCGCCTGTGTTACGTCGGCATGACCCGCGCCATGGAGAAGCTCTACATCTGTTATGCCGAGAGCCGCCGCATCTACGGCCGCGAGATGTTCCACAAGCCGAGCCGCTTTATTCGCGAGATGCCCGCCGAGTGTCTGGAAGAGATCCGGCTGCGCACTCAGGTGAGCCGCCCCACCCAGTACGGCCGCTTTAGCCAGAACGAGGTGCAGCAGAGCTTTGACGCCAGCGGCATCAAGCTCGGCCAGCGGGTGCTCCATCCGAAATTCGGGGAAGGAATCGTGCTCAACTTCGAAGGGGTCGGCCAGCAGAGTCGGGTGCAGATCCAGTTCGACGACGTCGGCGCCAAGTGGCTGGTGACGGCGTATGCCAGATTGGAAGCGCTCTGATTTTTCCCGCCTTTTGATACAACCAACCCGGCTTAGGCCGGGTTGGTTTTTATATCCATTATCGCGACAACGTTAAATACGCGATCGTCCGAATACGCTTCGCTATTCGAACCTACCGACTATTAAATAGACTAGCGATTGAAGCTAAATAATTTTGACCTATCACGAATTTCATTTACCAAGTCTTCATATATCAATTCATTTATTGACTTTAAGTTTTTAAATGAAATTTGATCACTGTTGACATGCTTTCGCAATACTGGTGCCAACTCAAAAATAAAATCATCATTAGCAGGAAGAGAATTGTTAGATGTCATGTCATCTATTAACATAATGCCTAATGCAGTGATAAAACTTTCATATGACTTTGACTTGACAAGGGGAGCTTTTTGTTCCTGGAGATACTCGCAATGTAATATTTCTGCACTTAAGTTTCTATTTAACTCTCTTAGATCAGCCTTAAGCTGCTCAATCTTATTTTTACCTCCAACACTATTTGGTAGAGCATTTGCTACACGTAGATACATGAATAATAATTCAATTATACTTTTTGCTGATGAGGAAAGCTTCAATATTGTAGCTCTAGTCTTAATTTCTTCTGATTCAAATTGCTGAGAACGCCACAAACTAAATGTGTATATAATCACTAACAATGAAATTACACCAGAGCCTCCACTTAGTATGGTAAATGCAATGGATAGATATGATGGCCAAGGATTATCACTAGTGGGGCTATAGTCAACCGCACCGCCTATAACGAAGCCGATAAGGAACGTTATTGCGGACAGTGCGCAAAATAGTATTATATTTGTATTCCTGACTTTCACATTTCACCCTATGAGATTATATATAATGAGAGATTATATTAACAGAAATCCAGGGCCGTAGGTTCGATTAGCGAAGCGTAATCGGACGATCGAGTAATCGGACAATCGCGTAAGACGTTCGCGTAATCGGTCGCTTACAACTGAACAACCCTTTTAGAGGTTTACTCCAATCCCCCCACCCCATCCACCGACCCACACCAATCCTGCGGATAGACGCCGCTCGCCACGTAACGATGGAAGGTGGAATACGGCCAATCGGCCACCCGCGTAACATGACCATGCTTGAGCGGGTTGATATGGACGTAATCCATATGGCGGCAGTAATCCTGCTCATCCCGGATCAGGTGTTCCCAATAATGGCGCTGCCAGATACCCCGCTCCCCGTGGCGTAACCGGGTCTGGCTGCGGCGTTCGTTCACCGGCAAGGCGCGGGAAAAGTGGCTTTTGATCAGCCGCCAACGCAGGGGGAAATCGGTGTCCCCCTCCGGCAAAGAGAGAATGCAGTGGAGATGGTCGGGCAACACGACCCATGCGTGAATGGCGAAGGGGTGAGCCTGTTGCACCTTGGCAACGCTATGGCGCAGCAGGTCGATCTGCTCCACCAGCAACCGGTTGTTGCGCCGCTCCAGCAGGTTGACGGTAAAGAACCAGGTTCCTCCGGGCCACCATGCCCGCCGCCAATTGGCCATCTTCTTCCCCTCGTTTAGACCGAAAAGTCAAGCATAGCCTTGCCTCACTTCGATCTGCTTGCGGGCCGTGATGGTGCGGATGTTCCATTACGCGATCGTCCGATTACGCTTCGCTAATCGAACCTACATATCCCTTTTACTTCGAGCCATTCCCGTTATCTCAAATCGGCCATTGCCTTCCAGAGCCCCGCAGGCAGCCAAACGAGAGCGTGTGGCCCGCCGCCTGCCTGCATAAGACAAAACGATAGTATTTTCGCAAAAACTATAAATTAAATTTATACCAACCGTTTTGGCTGCCACTCAGGTACTGGGCTGCCATCACAGGCGCCAACAAGGGGTTGGCCGATTTACAGGGTGGTGAGATGGGATGTATTAGCGGGCGGATGATAACGGCGACCAGTGGGTGGCAAGCAATGCCCTCACCCCGGCCCTCTCCCACAGGGCGAGGGCGCAACCTCAGTCAGCTCATGACAACCGATCCCCTCACCCCAGCCTCTCCCGCAGGGCGAGGGAGCAACCTCAGTCTGCTCATGACAACCGATCCCCTCACCCCGACCCTCTCCCACAGGGCGAGGGGGTAACACCGGCGACTCTGCGGGCAATGGCAGGCGGTCGCACCGCTCGATACCAGCGTTAATCCAATAAAGGAGTGGGCAAAACAGGAGGGGGAACTCAGAAACCCGGCCGTCAGGCGCGGCGGCCGGGTGAATTGTAAAGAGTAGGGTGACAGGGAAAGGGATCAGCCTAGTCTAATCAACTCGATGGGGGCGTAGCGCTCCCCGGAGTTTGCCAGCAGCACGCACTTCTCGTGCTCCGCCTGATAGGGAGTCATGTTGTCGGTATGAGCCTCTTTCAGGAAGTCGACGGCGCCGGTGGCGGCAATCATGACGCGCTGACCCTGGTTCAGCACATTTCGGTTCCGGTCATAGATCTTCATTACACTCTCCTTTTCTTGTACCCGGGTGGGTGCTCCGGGCAGCGGGATCAGCCTACGCCTCTGAAAAAAGGTGATTTATGTCACAGATCAAAAAAGGGGCAGAGAGGGACTCACGAGGTGAAAAAGCGAGCATGGCCAGCGGCTGTCGCGCGCAATGGCGCTGCCCTGCTCTTTTTGTCACCACGGGCTCGAACCCGGCAGCGGTTGGGGTATATTGGTGGCCGATTAGCCAGTCTCATTCACCGTGGCCGCGCACGCGGGCCGCTGTATCAACAAGATGGAGAGTGCTCATGAATCGCGATATCACCGCCCAGTTCATCAAGATGCTGACCAACCTCGACCACTGTCTGGCCAAGGCCGAGGCTCACGCCGCGGCGAAGCAGTTCAACGTGGACAACTTCTTCGGCGATCGGCTGATCGTCGATATGCTGCCCTTCAGCAAGCAGGTGCTGATCTGCTGCGATTCGGCCCGCACCGTGGTGGCCACCGCCAGCCACAGCGAGCTGCCGGCCATGGGCGATGAGCCCAAAACCATCCCGGATCTGCGCACCCATATCGGCAAGACCATCAGCTATCTGCAAGGCAAGCTGGACGCGGACTACAGCCAGTATGCCAGCGGCCGTTATGTGCCCCACTGGGCGGGTGGCAAGGGGATGGATGGCCATACCTGCGTCCATGAGTACGGCATTCCCAACTTCTACTTCCACCTCACCATGGCCTACGCCCTGCTGCGCCGGGCCGGGATCGATCTCGGCAAGCGCGACTATCTGGGCGGGCTCAACATGCAATAAGGTCGCCCCGACCAGAATGACGAGAGCCTGCCATCTGGCAGGCTCTCTTTGTTTCAAGCGGCTGGCGAGCGAGGCGAATGCCCTGCCCGCCACCGGCCATTAGCCGGGGATATCGGGTTCCACCAGCGCCACCAGCTGGGTCAGCGACTCCTGCCAGCCGAGATAGCACATCTCCAGCGGAATGGCGGCGGGGATCCCCTCCTGCACCACCGCCAGCTCGGTACCGCAGCTCACCGCGGTCAGGATGATGGAGACATGGATCACCCCGGCGAGGCCGGGTTCATCGAAGCGATCGGTGTAGCGAATCCGCTCGCCCGGCACCAGTTCGAGGTATTCGCCGCCGAAGGTCTGGCTATGGCCACTGGCGAAGTTGGTGAAGGACATCCGGAACGAGCCGCCAACCCGGGCATCCAGATGCTCCACCTGACAGGTAAAACCGTGGGGCGGCAGCCATTTGGCCAGCGCCTGCGCCTCGGTAAAGGCCCGATAGACCCGCATCGGTGGCGCCTTGATGACGCGATGAAGTCGCACTGTTCCTGTTGTCATGTTCACCTCCTTACTGGATTGAGTCCCAAAGGATAGTCGCCAGCGCGAAAAGCCACCCCATCGGGTGGCCATCACTCTGCGTTAGAAGGGGCCGTTGCTCTCGCGCAGCTTGTCGGGCAGGCCATCGTGATCGCCCAGCTCGCGCGCGGGCACATCGTCCCAGTGCAGCTTGCCAAGGGTGATGTTGCGCTCGGGGTGAACGGCGTAGTGGATGCGGTTGTCCTCCCGATCGGTATCGCCGATGCAGAGCAGGCGGACAGTCTCTTCGGTGTTGTTGATAAAGGCGTGGGCCAGCCCGTCACCGGCCTTGAAACCCACCGAATCCCCCGGTTGCAGCCGATAGAGCACGCCATCGAGCCAGACATCCGGCGTCCCTTCCAGCACGTGGACAAACTCGTCTTCGGTCTTCTCGGCATGGGGCCAGCTGGTGCGATGGCCGGGTTCGACAATCTCGTGGTGAATGCCGATGCGGCTAAAGCCGAAGTGTTTGCCGAGGGCACAGCCGCGGGAAAGGGGCTCCTGACTGCCGGAGTAGTAGCGCGGCTCCTGCTCTTGCAGCTCGCTCCAGTGTTTGATGCAGGGGTGGCGGTTCATAGTGGTTCCTTATGCTATGAGGGGCAGTTAGAAAGGGCCGTTGCGCTCGCGCAGCCGATCAGGCAGACCATCGTGATCACCCAGCTCGCGCTCGGGCACATCGTCCCAGTGGCGTGCGCCGATCTGACGGTTGTACTCGGGGTGCAGGGCATAGTGGATGCGGTTGTCAGCGCGATCCCGATCACCTACGCAGAGCAGCCGCACCGGCTCATCGGTATTGTTGATAAAGGTGTGGGCCAGCCCGTTACCGGCCTTGAAACCGACCGAGTCACCCGGCTGCAACCGATAGAGCACACCATCCAGCCAGACATCGGGCGTCCCTTCCAGTACGTGGACGAACTCGTCCTCGGTCTTTTCGGCGTGGGGCCAGCTGGTACGGTGGCCGGGCGCCACCAGCTCGTGGTGAATACCGATGCGGCTAAAGCCAAAGTGCCTGCCCAGCGCGCTGCCGAGGGACATTCGCTCCTGACTGCCGGGATAACATCCCGGCTCTGCTTCTTGCAGCTCGCGCCAGTGCTTGATGCCGGGGTGACGGTTCATAGTGGTTCCTTCTGCTATGAGGAGACGGTCACGGGAAGGGTCATCCTAACTGCCAAAATAGCGGGGAGAAAAGCAGAAATCGGCAGCCCGTATCGCAGCAGATGGCGAAAAGGCGGACTCGGCAACGGGCTGATCGCCCTGCTGGCAAGGGCTGCGAGCCATGGCGGTGGCCCGCCATCGAACCAAAAAAAGAGGGAGCCGATGGCTCCCTCTCTTGATACAGCAGACGCTTACTTGCCGAGCTTACTTGCCAAGATTGTCGGCCAGCTGTTTGGCGCGGCTGGCTGCCCACAGGTCGATCATCTTCTCCATCTCCTCGGCGGTGATGGGCGCATCCTTGTGGGTGGTGTCCGGGCTCTCGCGGGCATCCATCACCCGCACCAGCAGCTTGCCGCTCTGGGAGTCGAGCAACTGGGCCATGCTGCCCACCTTGAGCAGGTAGGGCTCCTTGCCGATCATTTCGCGGGTGACGTTGATGGCGATCTTGGCCGGCATCAGGTCACGCAGTTTCGGGTCAGGACGGGTCAGGTCGAAGTTGGTGACGGCGGCCTGGATCCGCATTACTCCCGGGCCGGGGGCGGTGGCAATCTTGACACCGTTACGGATCAGCTCGCTCTGGAACTTGTCGTGGTAGTAGCGGCCAATCTGGTTCTGTTCGTTGGCGGTCAGCAGATACCACTGGCCATTCTCCTGCCGGATAAACTGGAGCGGATCGAGCAGCACCTGATTGTACTGGCGCAGATCAACACCGGGCTCCTTGTAGACACGCTGGCTGGGGTTGCTCTCGTTCTGCTGGAAGGCAGTCAGCGGAATCGCCTGCAAGCTGTGGGAGACCTGATTCTTTACGGCGCAGCCGCCCAGAAGGGCCGCCGCCATGGCAACCATCACGACCTTTTTCATATTTGCTCCTGCATTGACCGATTGTTTTTGCTGTGGATTTTGCTCCACACGGCGGGCGATCCCGTGCTGGTTGCCTCCGATTCACCCAGAGAAATACCCTATTTCCCCCCCTTCTCACAAGCGACATATGCCGAATGTTCAGGTGCCATCCAAGTTGTCATACGGAACGGGGAAAAATGCCCGCCAGCGGGCAGACGACAAACACAATCGGTGCAGGGAGATGGGGGACGAATCCCCCGCATTCTGTCTGTCAGGCGATGAGCTCGGCGCCCATGCTGGCCAGAATGGAGAGGCTCACCGTCGCAAACAGTACGCCGGTGACCAGATTGAGTGGCCGCTGCACCCGTTGCAGCAGCTGCTGGGCTCGGGAGGTGGAGAGGCTCCAGGCCAGCATGCCGAACCAGCAGACCGAGATAATGAAAAGTTCGGCCACCAGCAGGCTGCGGGCTACCCCATCCACCTCTGGCGACACCATGGCCGCCAGCATGCCGATAAAGAACACCAGCGCCTTGGGGTTGAGCAGGTTGGTGGCGATACCGGCGCGCACGCCCTTGCCCCAACCGCGCAGCTCGTTGGCTGCACTCTGCATTACGGTACTGCTCTGCTGGCGGGCTGCCATCAGGGCACCCCAGCCAAGCCAGCCCAGATAGAGGGCGCCGCCGCACTTGATCACCATAAACAACATGGGGTTGTTGGCGATCAGCATGCTGATGCCGGTCAGGCTGAGGGTGGCGTGCACCATGATGGCGAGCGAGATGCCGAGCGCCGCGCCAAGGGCGGTCGGCCGGTGCAGGCTGGTGCGCAGGATCAGGGCAAAATCGGGGCCGGGGCTGGCCAGCCCAATCAGGTGCATAAGGCCAAGGGTAAGGAAAAGACTGGTCAGCATAGCAACTCTCAAAAAAGTGATATGCCGCCAGCATGGCGGATCAGCGGGGCGTCCGGCTTGTAAAAGATTGCATCTGGGCACGAAATTCGGCCGGGGTCAGGCCAAAAGCCTGGCGAAAACCGTGGTGGAAGTGGCTCTGGTCGAAGAAACCGACCGCCAGCGCCACCTCGCTCACCGCCATCCCGCTCGCCAGCAGCCGCTTGCCCTGCTCCAGCCGCAGCCGCTTGAGCCAGGCGTAGGGAGTCATGCCGCTGCGCTTCTTGAACTGGCGCAGGAAGGCGAAGCGATCGAGACCGACCAGCCCGGCCAGCTCCTCCAGCGAGTGAGGCTCGTCGAGCCGGGCCAGCAGATAGTCGCGCAGATAGCGCAGCTGGGGATCGGCCAGCTGGTGTACTTCAGGCGCCAGTTGCAACAATTCCCCGAGCAGGGCGAGCAGCTGCCCCTCGATCAGCAGGCCATCAGCCTGCGGGTTGTCGAGATAGCTGTGCAGCTGGGCAAAGCCCTGATAGAGGTCGGGACGACTCTGCAACCCCTTGTCGAAGAAGGGCTCAGGCTGATCGGGCAGCCAGAGGGAGAGCTGCTGCGGATCGATGGCGAAGACCCGCACCTCGTACCCTTCCGGCAGCAGGCTGAGGCCGTCGTGTACCTCGTCGGGATTGACGGTCGACAGTTCGCCGCGCACCAGGGTGTGGCTGTTTCCCTTGTGGATAAACTTCTGGCCACCCCGCTGCACCAGCCCGATATGGTAGTCGAGATGGACATGGCGGCCATAGCTGAACGCCCGATGATGGGAGTGTGACAGCTCGACCCCCGGCAGGTGCGGGGATTGCCAGTAGCGGATAAGAGAATCAGTGGTACTCATGGGCTATAGATACACCGCAAGCAAGCTGGAGAGCTTGTAGATTATTGCATTCCGGCAACGTGGTTGCAGCAGCTCAGCGTCCCCACAGCCGCGGAGTCGCCTCCACCAGCGAGGCGAGCGGCACCCGTTCCACCACTTGGCGCATGCGTTGCGCCAGTTCGGGGTTGGCATCCCCCAGCGACTTGGTCAGCACGATATGCACCTCCAGCGGAGTGACCGGCAGGTAGATCAGGCGGGTCGCCGCTGAGAGCTTGGCGCGAAAATGGTTGGCGGAAATATCGTTGGAGAAGAGCGCAGCATCAATCCGCCCGCGCAGCAACTTCTGCATGTTGCCATGCTCCCAGCTGAGCTGGGAAAGGGTGTCGATATGGATCTGCGGATGCTGCAACAGCGGCGGCACGATCGCCTGACTCGACCAGCCGATGGTCGTGCCGTAGAGATCCTCCTGCCGCTCAATCGAACGCAGTCGCGATGGCACCAGTACCACCAGCACCGGCCGCAGCAGCAACAGATGCGGGTCGACATAGTGGAAATGACGGGCCCGCTCCGGCGTGTAACTCAGCAGCGGGGTCAGATCGCACTCGCCGCTCTCGAGGTTGCTGAGCAATCGTGCCACATTGAGCCCCTGCCACTCGATGGTGCGACCGATCACGGGTTCGATGTGGCGGCGAAAGTAGTCGATCACTGGCCCGGAGACCTTGCCCTGCTGATCGATGGTGACCAGTGGCGCCAGCTGGAAGACACATCCCCGCAGTGGCGCATTGACCGCCACGGCTTGGCTGATGGTCATAAAAGGAAGTAGAAGTGCCGATAGCAGTAATAACAAACGCATACCCGAACGAGAGATGCCCATAAGTGCCGACCCGATGCTCTGATAGCCATCAGCATGGCACAACGTAAAGGGGCGGGCTATCTGCTCCCCCCGTTCTGCGGCCCCTTTTGCCCCCTACTCCCATGACCATCGACCACCCGTTTTATTGCGGTGAAAATCAATAATGCCGCTGCTTTGATGGATTTTGGGGTCTTGAGATATAGTGCTGCCCCATTGATCAAACCAGCGGGTGATCGCCCCGCCGGACAGGTAGATTCATGAGACTGTTTTTGCTGTTGTTGTCGTTGTTCGCTACGACCGTAAGTTCTGATGAAAAGCCGCGCCTGCCCTATTACGACTGGGGTCGCTGCCCGTTTGAAGGTTGTACCTATCAGGCGTGGGCGACTAAGAAAGAAGTGATCGTCAGAGCCGAGCCATCCCTGACTGCCAAAGAGCTATTCCGGCTGCCCCGCGGCCAGCAGGTGGAAGGGCTGACCGGGGTCGTCATTACCAAACAACCGGGGATCGTCGAAATACTCAGACCGGTCAAACTGGGCTACAGCAAGGAGGGGAAAGGGCCGCTGTTGAATATGAAGGCAGGGGAGAAACTTTATATCCTCGGCTGGCTGGGCGAAGGCGATGGCCTGTTCTGGTACAAAGGCAAGACCTACATCCTCGATTACGACTATGCGCGCAAAGAGATCAGATACGGTTCGTCACCACAGAACCAGTGGTGGGTAAAAATTCGAGACAAGCAAGGGCGTGAGGGTTGGGTTGCAGAAGCCAAAAACTTCGCCCATATGGACCGTTTCGAATAGTGACAGCCAGCCCCCAAGATCGGAAGGCTGGCTGTTGATGACTCACTGCCCGGGTTGCAGCTTCATCTCCTGCAGATACTCCTGCACCTGCAGCTTGTAGTCCGCCTGATAGGAGAACTTGGTGCTGTCGCATGCTGCAATCAGGTTGACTGCGGTGCAGAACAGGGTGGCCGCCAGCAGCCCCTTGCCGAGCCACTGGGGATAACGGCGGCTCCAGCGCACCAGCAGCAAGAGGATCGGGAACAGGGCGTAGGGGAAGATCAGCATCAGGTGCCAGTAGTTGAAGATGATGGGTGAGAGCGCCGCACTAACCAGTACCGCCAGCACAGCTGCCAGCGCATAGAGGCCGAGCCAGCTCTCGCCATCCACCTCGGCACGATCACTGCGCAGCAAACGCGGCTTGAGTTCGCGCCACAGCTGCCAGTTGGCCTTGGCCGCCAGCAACACGGTCGCCGAGCCCACCCCGTAAATCACGATCCGCCACAGCCAGATCGCCGCCAGCTGCAGATATTCGTGCCCCGCCAGCCAGATAAACTGGGTATCGTTGACCAGCTTGCTGGCAAACAGCCAGGAGCCGTAGCGCAGCCAGTAGAGCACTGATTTCAACACCGGATAGACATGCACCAGCCCCCAGCCGATATAGCGCTGACGCGCCTCGGGATCGACGTTCTGGGTGATGTGGCTATTGCTCATCACTTCCATGGCGTAAGGGATCAGGGATGCACCGATCAACAGGGCAGCCACCACCACTCCGCTCCAGCTCACCTTGAGAATGCGGCGCCAGAAGAGGTAGGTGGACATCACCGCCAGCAGCGGCCAGGAGTAGTGCAACTGCATCGCCATGCCGATAGCCAGCAGGTGCACGATCATGTGCCAGAAGGAGGCCCGCTCGCGCATATGCCAGGCCGACCAGCAGTGCATGGCCGAGAAGAGGAACAGATAGGAGGGGTTGTAGAGCAGACTCTCGTACTGGAACCAGGGGTTAAGCCAACAGAGCACCAGAAACAGCAGACGCACCCTGTCATCAAACACCTGACGGATCACCGCATCAAACAGCAGGAAACCGACCAACCGCATCGCCAGCAGCAGCAGCATGGGGGCATAGGGAGAATCCCACAGCAGCAGCGGCCCGCCGATCAGCCATGCAGACAAGCTGCCCGGCACATTGCCCACCGCACTCGCCGCATTGCCATAGCTGAGCCAGACCCCTTCATAAGCGCCAAGGTAGCCCTTGTAGAGCATTTGAAGTTGATCGCCGGTGAGGAGTTGCAACTGGAAGAAAATCAGGGAGATCAGAAGCCCCCCACCAAGGCCCAGATAAAACAGCCCTTTGGATCCGCTCCTCTTTTGTAATTCGTTCAATCCCTGTGGCTCCTGTTATGTAGGGTTCTTGTTATTCATCGAGGCAATCCATCTGGAGAAGGTCTGCTCGAACTCGTTCATATCCAGCGAATTGATATCCTGACTGGTCAGCGATTTGGAAAACAGTGCCATGGCATCCCGGGTATTGGGGTGCCACTCCGCGTAGTTTTCACCTCCTCCGCCCAGATCCGGGTTATAGAGCCCCAGGATCGGCAAGTTCAGTCCCGCCGCAATATGTACGGTGGCGGTATCAACCGACACCAGACCAACCGAGTGACGCAGCTGGGTAAAGAGCCCGCCAATCGATGGCACCTCTGGCGACAGCAGGATCCGTGCTGGCTCGCTGGCTTTTGCGCGCAATGTGGCGACTTCCTGCTCCATCCCTGGCGGGAAAAGCAGGCAGAGGGTTTGTTGACAATGGGCCAACATCAGCTCCAGCATGCGGGCAATCATATCCGGCTGCAGACGGCGAGCACCGCCACTGCCGTATGGATTAAACGCGATCACAGGCTGCGCGGCTGGCCACCATGCTGCCAGATTTTGCTCCCAGTCAGGACTATGGGGGATCACATATCGGGTATCGGGATCGTGAATCCCCATGCTGGCCAGCAGCGCCGCAAACTTGTCGGCAAAGTGGCGTCCGGCCGTGCGCTCGCCAAGCTTGATATCAATGGAGGCCAGCGCATCATCCATGCCCGCAATGTGGCAGGCATCGACCTGATTCAAAAAGTAGATATCTTTCATCTTCAGCGACTTGCCAAGATGGACCAGATATCCGACCCGCCCCAGAGAGTGCGCCAGCGCTTTCAGTTCGCCATAAGCCGGGCGCTTGGGTACCTCGATGACCCGATCGGCCCCCAGATGATCGCGAAATAGCGGAGCCATGGCACTGGTCGTCACGACCCACACTTCCCGCCCTGGCTGGGCCCGGCGGATTTCCCGCGCGACCCAAGAAGAGACGATGGCATCACCCAGCTTGGCATCCCAACGAAGCAGCACCACCTTGCCACTGCCATCGTCAGCCGGACGACTGTGCGCCCGGTCAAACAACCAGCGACCCAACCAGCGACGCAATACATCGCGCGCCAGTTGCAGCTCATTAATCAGTCCCATGGAGACCTCGGAATCCAAACAAAGGGGATCAGGATACCAGCATGCTGTTGAGGGCGGCACTCACTTCGGCCACCTCCAAGGTAGCGAGGCTCTCTCCCGGGGCTCTCACCAGCTGATGGGAACCATAAAGCGGAATAAAAGCATCGCGCCACGGCTCGCTGTTCATCAGGATCAGGGTGGGAACCTCGTAGGAGGCCGCAATGTGGATGATCGAGGTATCGGTGGATAACACGGCGCAGGCATCGCGGATCAGCGTCGCTGAATCCAGAATCGAATCCGGATAGATGGCGGTGAGATCCGGCCGGGCAACAGCCAGGGGGTCGCGACTAAACAGCAGATAGCGAAGCTTGTCATGAGCAGGCAGAGCACGCAGCAACTCACCTTGCAGCTCACGGCCAATGGTATTGCCACGCTGGCTGCCAGCCAGATTGACGATCACATAGCGCCCAAAACTGCGGGTCTCATAATCGGGATTGCAAGGGCAGGGAATATTGGTTGCTGAGGTTTCACCCTCAGCAATAGCCAGCATCCTGTTGACGAAGTGAGGCTCGCGAGCGGCCGCCACTTCACGGGCTCTCTGCCGGAAATCGGGCAGCAATCTCTGCTGATTGTCGCTTTTGCGCCGCAGCGGCA
The DNA here is from genome assembly GCF_963878195.1 of Aeromonas sp. HMWF016. NCBI lineage: Bacteria > Pseudomonadati > Pseudomonadota > Gammaproteobacteria > Aeromonadales > Aeromonadaceae > Aeromonas > Aeromonas sp. HMWF016. Next base: position 2,108 of record NZ_CAWNWX010000011.1, on the reverse strand, counting down.
AAGAGACCAGACGACCATTGGCAACAAACAGCATCTTGGCCATGGCCAGCTCGTCCGGCTCATCGAAAAGATTGATCACCAGATCAAACTGTCGAGCCTTCAGTGCTCGCAACTGGCGCCAACCGCCTGCATCCCACAGACGATCGTTCAGTGTAACGGGATGGTAGGCCACCACTCCGTCCACGGTACGAGCCAAGGCGGCATTGCGCGGACTGCACAGCAGCTCAACAGCGGCCTCTGGATAACGCCGTTTCAGGGCATCCAGTGCTGGCAGTGACAACACAAAGTCACCGATGGCATCGAAACAGATAACGAGCAGAGAGCGGACTGGCTCTTCAATCTTCTTCGCCGCAGGCTGGTCACAAAGCAGATAGCGAGCAAACTGGAACTTGGCAAATTTCTTCAAATTCATGATCTATTCGCCCGGCACCGACGGCTTGCCGTCAGCGTTCTGCTCGAGATAGTGACCATAGGCACGATCGTCAATCGTGGTGGCGAACAGATCGACATCGAGACAGCAGGGCTCAACACCAGACGCACTTACGCCCGTCAATTGCAGGAGGCCCGTCAGGTAGTCCGCCGGCATCCGCACCGGATAGGCCCTGGCCAATAACTTTTTGGCCCCCTCCAGCGTCAATATGTAACCGGCAGCAGACAACACCGCACGCTTGGAGCCTTTGCTGGGCGTCCTGTATTTGGCAAGTCTGTAACCCTCTGGCAGAGCTCGCAAAAGAGGCCATTTTTTAGCCTTGCCATGGTGCAGGAAGACAATGTCGGAGCGATTGCACGAAGCTATCTTTTCAACGATTTTCTTGAAATGCATATGCAGGTAAGCGTCATCTTCAAGAATGACACAACGCTCGATACCCTTTGCGACCATCATCTCGTAAAGCTTGATATGGCTAAGCGCGCACCCGATCTCGCCAAGGCTCAGTTCATGCCCGGAAATAGCCTTGGCTTCAACCATATCAACCAGCCCGACATCTCCTTCCATCAAATTACGGCCATCAATGGCATCAAAAAAACTGAACTCAATGCCTAAATGCTTCATCTGCTTGCACGCCATCTCTCGGCGTTCGGCACTACGGGAAAGACTGATGACAAAAACTGGGATCATGTTATCTACCATCCGAACCCCCTCATTCATCGAGCAAGGGGGATGAAATTGTTTATAAAAGCTCGCGCAACATATTATCAAATTCTTTCAAGACACTCTCGCTTGAATATTTAGCAAGGTCAATATTTGATAATTTCGGGGGAGGGTTGAGCAATGCATCGGTCAATGCAGGCACATCTCCCATAGGTACCAGAGTACCCAGCCGCCCACGCTCAAGAACCTCACTGGGGCCAACAGGGCAATCGGTAGAAATAACCCGGCCACATAGCAATAATGCCTCTACCAATACCAATCCAAATCCCTCTCCCCGTGAACTCAACACGAAGGTATCAGCATGCTTCATCCATACATAGGGGTTGGCTTTAAGACCGATAAAATGAACGCGGTCATGCAAATTCAAGTTAGCGGCTACCGATTCCAGATAGTCCCGATCTGGACCATCACCAATAATAACCAGATCTTTATCAAATTGATTATCCAGCGCTTTGGCATAAGCCAGTATTAAGCCTTCAATATCCTTGGTCTGCTCGTCCAGACGAGAAACACTTAAGATATATTTTTTTTGTAAAAAAGCTATTTCAGCAAAGGAATTCTCTTCATGTTTTTCACTGAGACTTAATATGTTAGAGAAATCAAATGGATTGTAAATAACATGTGTTCTCTCTAACCAATTCATTTTCTCACACTGAAGTTCCGCGAGCATATCCTGACAGATCAAAACAACCCTATCGTATTTATCGCACCTTTTCCTCATGTGTCTTTTTCGCAGTTCAAGATTATAAAAACTTGAATGTAACCACATCACCTTTGGCTTGGAGCAGTGTTTTAAATACTTGAAAAAATCACCATCAAGAAAATCAATAACAAGATCGTTACTTTCCACCAGCCTATTGATTTTTTGTCGTTTTCTTATTGAACCAATTAATTTTGATAAAAAAGAACCACCAATATTAAAGTCAAAATTTACAATTTTTGCTACTTGGGCAATATC
>NZ_CAWNWX010000010.1:0-4669 GCF_963878195.1 Aeromonas sp. HMWF016 | reverse complement strand
GGAATATAAAATGAGAGCCAAGCAGTTTCAATGGCATTGTGAATATTCTTTACATAAGATAATTGTTTTATCATTAGCTTTAATATTATTGATATCTTTTGCTTCGAATCTCCTTCTGAAAGATACTGTAGGCGTAGCATTGAATAAAATATATTTTATCTTTATATTCACTCATATATTTCCTCCATTATCTATATTATATTTCATTGCCGTATTTATATCTGTATCGCAGAGCAATTCCTTGTGTAAGGGAAAGCTTAAAGTAATTACATCGATGATTTTTCTCTTGCGATAAATCTGGTTCATATACCTTGTAGGTTAATAGTGAATATCAACCATGGTATTCATCTGATCAATTTTTTGTTATGGGATGGTTATATTCTGCTTGTATTTATCACTTTTCTTGGTGTTGGTCATGATTCTGATTGAGTTTGGTGGAATTGAGTTATGTGGTCGGTGGATGGCCAAGAGGTGATGCATATGCTTAAAAATTTCCTGTTTCTATCAGTGATGGTATCAAATATATCTTATGCAAAAGATATGAAAGATCATGCCAGCAATGATTTTACTAAGCGAGTTGATAGTACCAGCTATAACCATTTGGATATACATGATAATGATGGAAAGGCTGACGAACTACCAAATCTCAGTCCAGTAAGTATAGCGAACGATTCATTTTATACTCTAGAGGGGGTGGAGTCATTTATCGCAGAACAGGCTGCTAGGATTGGGGGGAAATATGGCACACATAAATTATCTAATGATGATAATGTGCGCCAGAAAGAATCTGATTACTGGCAGCAGTTAGCAGAAAGTGAAGTTCACGGATTCGTTAGTTCTTCAATAAATGAACAAATTAGTTCATCTTTTTCAAAATTTGGTACTATTGAATTCAATATTGGCTTGTCTAAAAACTACACCATAGACCAATTTAGTGGGGATGCTCTAATACCACTCCAAAAAACATCTGAAAGTATATCTTATGTTCAGGTGGGTCTAAGAAAAGGCTCTCAGGAAAGAAGTTTTTTTAATATCGGTAGCGGTAAAAGATTTCTATATGAAGACTATTTGCTAGGGATTAATGCATTCGTTGACTATGACTATAGTCGTGAGCATGCTAGAGCCAGCTTAGGTGCTGAGTATTTTTCAGATTTCATAACGATCAGTTCAAATGGCTACCTTCCTCTAACTGGTTGGAAGTCATCTCCTGATGTAATTGATTATCTTGAAAAGCCATCCTATGGTGTAGACGTTAGAGTCGATGGATATCTTCCATGGAATCCACATATTGGTGTGAAAGCCATTGGAGAGTATTACTCTGGAAACGAAGTTGATATTTTATTAAATGGTTCTAGAACCAAGAATCCATATGCCATTACGATAGGGGCAAACTATACACCAATTCCATTGTTTACATTATCTGTTAATCATACGGAAGCTAAAGATAACCAGAATACTACCAATGTGGAGGCAAAGTTCAACTGGTATATTGGGTCTTCATGGACTGACATGATTGAGCCAAAAAATGTGGGTGGTATGCGTACACTTGATAACCTTGCCATGGGGTTGGTTAATAGAAATAATCAAATTGTTTTAAAATATAAAAAAGATGAGTCTGTGTTGCAAGTCTCATTGCCAGAAAGCGTGATGGTTAAAGAGTTTGGCTCGTTCATTTTGATGCCAGAAGTTAAGGGGGCATACAGAACGAGAAATTATGTTTGGAGTGGTGAAATTCTTAATGAAGTAGAAAACATATATAGTAGTCAGCTATATGTTCCACGAGCCCCCGCTTATGTTAAAGATGCTGATAATACATATTATGTGAGCTTGCTTGTTACCGACTCAAACAATAACTTAAGGGAGGCAAGCACAATTGTAAAGGTCATAGAGGATGACAATGTTTTGCCAACCGTAAAATTGAAGGATAAACACGTTAAATTAAAGGTTGGCGATATTTATAACATTGATTGGAGTGTTATTGATCCTAGAAATGAAGAATGCCTTAGTGGTTGTGATAAAACGTATGAAAAAAATAAGATAGAAATAATTTTCTCTGATGACGCTATCAGCTTGATCCCAAATTACGAACTATCTGCTGTCACTTTAACTAATGGAGTAGATGTTAAGTTGAGGGTTACATTACCATCAGGTCATGTTGTTGAAGATATTATGAAGATTGAAATTGAGAATGTTATAAATTTACGAGACATGGATATAGTGTTGGTTGAGGAAACTCCCGGGTTGATTAATGCTTCAGTAGTAAATAACGTTGTTTTAAAAGCTCGAGTTTTATGTAATGGTGAGGATTGTGATCCTAGTATCTTAAGTAAATATAGTTATTTATGGATGAAGAAAAGTATCTTTAATGATGAATGGCAGGATGTATTATTAACAGAAGATAACACTTATGTTCCTACAGGCGGGCCTAATGGCGGGGATCAGGGTTATGTATTTAAAGTGAGATTGATCGAAAAACAAGATATATGATGCTAGATAGGACTGCTTGCATTATTGTTCCAAATATGAAAGTGGATGTAGTAATTCGGTTATACATTGTTACACTCTATGATTTGATTGTGCGTGAGTCAAGTGCAATAATAGTCTATGCTTGACTGATTTTAAGCCTTTTCGAGTAGTATCATAGAGGTGCCTGATGTCTGATGTGCTGCATAAAAAAGTTCTCGTAGATAGAAAGAGTGGCTATGTTTATCATGGTGACATAAATATTGGGCAGTTAAATGATAATGAATTACGAATTTTCATAATGCTTCTTGATGCTAAGGGGGAGGTTTTATCTAAAGAGCACTTGCTTGAAATGGGTTGGCCTGGTCGAGTTGTCGTTCCTAACTCACTTAATATGGCAATTAGAAAAATCAGGTCAATACTTAATGAGTTTAACGATGAAATTCTAATTCAGACTGTTGCCAGGCAAGGGTTCAGAATTATAACTGAAGTTGTTGGTATAGTAGATAGCAGTGAGGTTAAGCCCCACTATTATAATAATGAAGAGCAAGTTGTCGATGAGTCTGGAGGTGTGAAGTATCCATATCAGGTACGAGCATCTAACAAAGTGGTTTTTATCTTTACATTATTAGTTATACTCTTTGTTTTTTTTGTGGTTAACTTTATCCATGGTGAGTCAATTTCTCTCCAATGCCACCAAGAGAATGGAGTATGGCTATGTGGTTTGGATTCAGATGATAGCACAAATAAAAAGACGATCACTTGTAAACCATCTGGGCTGAAGTGTTTAGAGGCAAGTGAAAAAGAGGTGTATATATATGGCAGTGTATCAGATAAAAAAGATATTGACTCCATCAAGGTTAAGTAGTCTTGTGCTATTAGGCCTTGTTCTATGGGGCGTATACCCATTTATCAATGGTATGGGGTGTGACTTCCCTTTTGAGATAAATAATGAAGCCTATCATATAGTAGGAAGTTGTAAAGATGGTACACTAAAATATGCAACTCTTTTCAAAAAAACAGGGACTGTTTCAATACGAAAAGATTTATATGGTGTTATTGGGCATAAGGTTATTGCTATAAGGCTTGATAGGCGATTGTTTGTTGCTCCAAAACCTGGATTTAGTAACCTTGATGATGTATTGGCAGAGTATAACTATACATCTGATCTTGTTAGACAATATTATTGGGGAAAAGGTGCTTCGGAAAATAATGAGTACTTCTTTTTACAAAAATCAAAGTACCAGACAGAGGGAGACCCATCCTTGTTATTCAAAGTCTTAACTGATGGAAGAATAGCTTTTATTGCGCCAAACGATTAGATTACTGCTCTAAGTTGAGTTTTTGGCGCAATAATTAGTGGCGCGACGACTGAAGTGAATATCCTCGATAAAAATCCCCTCCAAAGCTTTTACTCATTCATGTAGGGATGTGTTTTAGGTTAGTAATCTTGAATAAAAAACACCGCTGTAATAGATGATTTTCAGTCCGGACTAATGGGTTCGCAGCTTATGTATCTTTTCAAAGATACATAATAGTTCTATGGCCAGACATATTAATCTGTATTGAGATAGAACTTCAGGTGGTAGCCAAAATATTTTGCAGTACTATTCGGGGGAATTATTAAGCGTAATATGCTGCACTACAGTATAACTGTATATGGTATTCACTTGGAATTTGTCCACAAAAGGTTGTAATCAACCGAACAGCAAAATGGTACCCCTACCGTGTTATCTGGAGAGTTATCGCATGACCACCAACAGAAAGTCGCACGTCGTCAACCCAGCTTGCTAGAGCTCGCCAAATGGCTCAATAACCTCAGCAAAGCCGACCACTGCCGCCAACAAATCTACGAAATCCGGCACAACTAGCAGACCTATGGCCAACTCGGCAAATTGCCCAGCGGTAAAGAGGCACATCCAAATAGGGTCGCACCCGAGGTTGAAGAGGCCATCCTCAATTACTCTCTCACCAAGGCGGCCTATTGCTCGCTGCTGGTTAGCAAGAGTGATTCCTGCGGCCTCAACCTCTGTGTGAGCCGTGTACTTGGCTTATTGCAAGGTTACTACTTGCTTTCCAAACACGACCGCTTGTTGTGCTTCTAGAAAGCCCATCAACAGACGATTGAACCCAATGACGAGCAAATAAGATATAATTCTAATATTACGCAGATATTTAAATTCTTTCTCGTATCATAATGTATAGA
>NZ_CAWNWX010000009.1:0-1344 GCF_963878195.1 Aeromonas sp. HMWF016 | reverse complement strand
CGTGGAACCACCTGATCCCATGCCGAACTCAGAAGTGAAACGCGGTAGCGCCGATGGTAGTGTGGCATTCGCCATGCGAGAGTAGGACACTGTCAGGCACCTATTTAGAAGAGGCCTCCCATTCGGGAGGCCTTTTCGCATTTCTGCGTTCCAAAAATCTGCCATGCCGCCGGCATTTTAGTAAAAGTGCTGGGCTATCAAGGGATTGCCCGTTACTCTTTAGCCGTTACCGATTAACACGTGATGCTGCCAGCGAGGTATTGATGGCTACGTTGAAGGAAATTGCACAGGAAGCGGGGGTTTCTCTCGCGACGGTATCCCGGGTACTGAACGAGGATCCCAGTCTGAGCGTCAAGGAAGAGACCAAGCAGCGGATCTTCGAGATTGCCGAACGGCTGGAGTACAAGACCAGCAGCGCCCGCAAGGGGGTACACAAGAGCAAGCTGCACTTTCTGGTGGTCTATGCCTATCCCCAGAGTACCGAGGTCAACGACCCTTACTATCTCGCCATCCGTTATGGTATCGAGACCCAGAGCGCCCGTCTCAATATCGAACTGACCCATCTCTACAACTGCGCTGAAGGGCGCGAACTGAGCACCGTGGATGGCATTCTGGTGGTCGGCACCCTCACAGCCGAGCGTCTGGCCCAGCTCAGGGCATGTTCCAGCCAGCTGGTGTTTGTCGACTGCCGTTCACAGGGAGAGTTTGATTCGGTCGATGTGGATCTCGCTCTGATCAGCCAGCAGGTCGTCGACTACTTTATTGCGCAGGGGCACCAGCGTATCGGTTATATCGGTGGCCAGGATGAGAATCCGGATCTGCGTGAACTGGCCTTCCGGGATTATGGCCAGCGGCTGGGGGTGGTGCAGGAGAGCGATCTCTATCGTGGGGATTTCTCCAGTGCTTCCGGCTACCGGCTGGCGAAGGAGATGCTGGCAGGGGATTGGCCCAAGGCGCTGTTTGTCGCCTCCGACTCCATCGCCATCGGCGTGCTGCGTGCCATCCATGAGAAAGGATTGGCGATTCCCCAGCAGATCGAGCTTATCAGCGTCAACGATATTCCGACCGCCAAGTTCACCTTCCCGCCGCTCTCAACGGTGCGGATCCACTCCGAGTTGATGGGCTCCCAGGGAGTCAATTTGCTGGTCGAACGGCTGCGTGATGAGCGTGATATTCCACTCCGGGTGCTGGTACCGAGCAAGTTGACCCTGCGTGGCACCACTCGCTGATTTTAGTAAAATATTCTGCTTTTTAGTCGCGCCATCTTGCGGTGGTGCGACACCTCTCCCAAGCAAACCTCTTTCCCATATCATCCAACAACTTCATATCATATTGTTTTATAGT
>NZ_CAWNWX010000008.1:0-22052 GCF_963878195.1 Aeromonas sp. HMWF016 | reverse complement strand
CTCTGGTGGTTGGTAACAGGGATTAAGAGACGACAACATGATTTCCAAACAGTTTTATCACACGCTTCAGGCCAGGGTCAGACAAGCCGAACAGGCCACGGACGCCGAACTGGTGACCGTGCTGGCCCCGGCCAGCGATGGATATCGCTATATTCCCACCCTCTGGGCCGCTCTGTTGGCCATGCTGACCCCGCTGCTGGTATTCCAGCTCGGCTTCTGGCTCGGCTGGTACGAGATCCTGCTGGTGCAGTGGTCGGTCTGGCTGCTGCTGAGCCTGCTGTTCCACTGGACCCCTATCAAGATGCGGCTGATCCCGAAACAGGTGCGCCAGCACAGGGCTGCCCTGATGGCTCGTCTGCAATTTGTCGAGCAGGGGCTGCACCGCACCCGCGATCGTCTGGGAGTGCTCATTTTTGTCTCGGCCGCCGAGCACTATGTCGAGATCCTGGTGGATGACGGCATTGCCCAGCATATCGACAACAGTCAGTGGCAGGAGATCATCAACGACTTCGTGATGCGGGTGCGCAACAACGAGATCGAGCAAGGTTTTCTGGAGTGTGTGGAGCGCACCAGCGACATTCTGACCGATGCCTTCCCTGCAACTCGTGACCAGAACGAGTTGCCGGACAGCCTGATCATCCTCGACAAGCCCTGAATCGGATTAAAAAAACGGCTTTCTGTTCAAGGGTTAGGCACTCGAGAAAGATTATGAAAAATAAGGGGAAAAATGGTTGACCCGCCCAGCCATTTCCCCTAAATTACGCCCCGTTCCAGCGCAACAGCGCAGCGAACGAAAATTTGGTGAGGTGTCCGAGTGGCTGAAGGAGCACGCCTGGAAAGTGTGTATACGGCAACGTATCGAGGGTTCGAATCCCTCCCTCACCGCCAAATTTAGAAGAGCCGACCTCAGGGTCGGCTTTTTGCTTTTCTACTGCTTGCCTGCTCTATCTTCCCTATTATTTATCCTGTACTGCCTGCTTTTTAAGCGCCCTCGATATCCATGTCGCGCAGACTTGACCAAAGCTCTAATTTATTGCTCGCAGATTGGATATCATTTTGAAAAACTGATACTTAAATAGCTAAACTAGCCATTATCAACATTCAGGGACGTAGAAAAAATGAGCTTGATAGGCCTTGTCTTTGCACTGATCTGCATTCTTGGCGGAAATATCATAGAAGGCGGCCATCCCAGTGCGCTGCTCGATCTGCCCGCCTTTCTTATCGTAATCGGCGGCACCATCGGCGCCGCACTGACCCAGTTCCCCTTCTCAGTTATCGGCAAAACCGCCAAACGTTTCAAGTGGCTGCTGGCCCCGCTCAAGCTGGACATGCTGGAGCAAGCACAGTTGCTGGAGACCTTGGCTGGTAACGCCCGGCGCAGCGGTATGCTGGCGCTTGAGGGGATGATTGAAGAGATTAAGGATCCCTTTTTGAAAAAAGGGGTACAGATGATGGTCGATGGCTACGAGAAGACCAAGATCCACGAGGTGCTGGAAAACGAGATCGAATTTGAACAGGAAGATCTCGAGCAAACCGTCAAATTCTATGAAGCCATGGGGGGCTACTGCCCGACCATGGGGATCGTGGGTGCGGTATTCGGCCTCATCCACGCGATGGGCTTGCTGGATGCTCCGGACAAACTCGGCGGTGCCATCGCGGTAGCCTTTATCGCAACCATCTACGGGGTTGCAGCCGCCAACCTCATCTTTTTGCCATTTGGCAACCGTTACAAGGCGTTTGCTCACCAGATCCGCCACTACAAGGAGATGACCCTTACCGGTATTCTCTGCATCGTGGATGGCGAGTCTCAAGCCAGACTACAAGTAACCCTCGAACCGTATCTGGGAGGTCATGGTGGCCAAAAAGAAAAAGGCTGAAGCGCCAGAGAACCACGAACGTTGGCTGGTCTCCTATGCCGACTTCATGACCCTGCTGTTCGCCCTGTTCGTGGTGCTCTACTCCTTTGCGATGGCCAAACAGTCCGAGACCCGGGTGCTGATCCAGGGCTTTATCGAGTCGCTGGGTAAAATTGGTTTGGTCTCTCCTCCCGCTGGTTCACCTGTCATGCAGGGGGGGACAGGCATCCTCGAGCCGGAATCCAAGACCACACCGAGCAGCCCGGAGAAAGAGACGGTGCTGGAGAAGGATGCTCCGATGTCAGCTTCGGATCCGTTCAACGAGACCATAGGCGCCTCGGAGAAGCCGAGTGCCACCGAATCCTGGCCACACAAGACCAAGGAACAGGAGTGGGTTCAGGTCACCAAGAAGAAGCTTGAGCAGCAACTCAAGGCTCAAATTGAATCCAAGGATCTGGAAGTCGAGCAGCTTGGCAGTCAGCTGGTGATCCGCATCGGCGAGAAGGCGCTCTTCCCGGCCGATTCGGCATTTCTGCAGCCCCAGTTTGTACCGCTGGTCAACAAGATATCGGGCATTCTTGCCGATATTCCGGGGGCCATAGTAGTCACTGGTCACACCGATGATTCACAGGCTCCGGTAGAGCTCTACCGCAACAACTGGGAACTCTCGGTGCTGCGCGCCTCCGCTATAGTACAGACACTGCTTGGCAATCCCAAACTGGATGCCAAGCGGGTTATCGCCCAGGGCGTAGCTGATACCCAGCCACGCTATGCCAATGACACCGCCGATCATCGGCAGGCCAACCGCCGGGTCGAGATCACCCTCTCTCAAGGCAAAGCCGCCGAACAGGCTCTTCCCCTGCTCAAACCCTGAGCGATAACACCCTCCGCATAAAACCACCGCCCTGACTTCACACAGGGCGGCGGGTTACCCCTTTCAGAAAGCGCATACATATAGCCACTTATTTGAAATGGCTATTCCAGACAGAAATGCAGCCGATTGTCGCTGGATAATAATCAACCTTCGGAAGCTCAAATTTCAGACATGTCATCTGATCTGACCAGTGTCAATTACATACATTTTTCTCAATAAAATTGAGCTCCGTAACAAAATTTAATTTCCACTTAACCGATTAATAATTAATCCATAAAAATGACATGTAAATCAGTACTAAAGTGTCATAATGCGTGACATCATTGTTACACCGCATGATTAATTCGGTTAGGGAAAACCTCTATGTTTGCTGATATTGCTGTTCAACATTGGGCTTTTGCCATCTACGTCATTGCAGCTATTTGCCTCTGCCTGGGGATGATCGGCCTTGCTGCCGTGCTGGGTGGTCGTGCTCATGGCCGCACCAAAAACAAACCCTTCGAATCAGGCGTTGACTCGGTTGGCAGTGCCCGGCTGCGTTTCTCCGCCAAGTTCTATCTGGTCGCCATGTTCTTCGTCATCTTCGATGTCGAGGCGCTCTATCTCTTTGCCTGGTCCGTTTCCGTTCGTGAAAGCGGCTGGGTCGGTTTCATTGAAGCCACCATTTTCATCGGTCTGCTGTTGATCGGTCTGGTCTACCTCTGGCGCATCGGTGCGCTGGAGTGGTCGCCGCGCAAACCGCAGCTGAACAACAAAAACAGTGACTGAATCACAGACCCTTTCCTTGAGGTTGCACCATGAAGTACACCCTTACCCGGATAGACCCGGACGCACCGGTTGAACGCTATCCCCAGGAGCAGAGCCAAACCGTCGATGACCCTCTGATGCAGCAAGCCGAGCGCGGCATCCTGATGGGACGGGTCGAGGAGGTGTTGCAAAATGCCGTCAACTGGGGTCGCAAGAACTCTCTGTGGCCCTATAACTTCGGTATATCCTGCTGCTACGTGGAGATGTGTACCGCCTTCACCTCCCCCCACGATGTGGCCCGCTTCGGTGCCGAAGTTATCCGCGCCTCTCCCCGTCAGGCCGATTTCATGGTGATCGCAGGTACTCCCTTCATCAAGATGGCGCCAGTCATCCAGCGTCTCTATGAGCAGTTGCTCGAGCCCAAATGGGTGATCTCCATGGGAGCCTGTGCCAACTCGGGTGGTATGTACGACATCTACTCAGTGGTTCAGGGCGTCGACAAGTTCCTGCCGGTCGATGTTTACATTCCGGGTTGCCCGCCCCGTCCCGAGGCGTTCCTGCAGGCACTGATGCTGTTGCAAGACTCTATCGGCAAGGAGCGTCGCCCCCTCTCCTGGGTGGTTGGCGATCAGGGGATCTATCGTCCCGAGATGCCGGCCGAGAAGGACCGCAAGCGCGGCGAGCGGATCGATGTGACCAACCTGCGCACGCCGGATGAGATCTGACCATGAAACTGACTCGCGATTTTCCCAGCAATTATGCAATGGCCCAGTGGCAACCCACCGATCATAAGGATGCCAAGGTCATTGGCGAACTGTTCGCCCATTTTGGGGCACAGCATTTCACCGTGCAGACTACCCGTACCGGCGTGCCTGTCGTCTGGCTTGCCCGGGAGCTGCTGCTCGATGTAATGAGCTTTCTGCGCAAGGTGCCCTCCCCGTTCGTGATGCTCTTCGATCTGAGTGCGACTGACGAACGGCTTCGTACCCATCGCGAAGGTCTGCCGCAAAGCGACTTCACCGTTTTCTATCACCTCATCTCCATCGACCGTAACGCCGATGTAATGCTGAAGGTGCCGCTTGCCGAAAGCGATCTGCACCTGCCGACCGTCACCGGCCACTTCCCCAATGCCAACTGGTATGAACGGGAAGTGTGGGATCTGCTGGGTATCACCTTCGATGGTCATCCCCACCTGACCCGTATCATGATGCCCAAGAGCTGGCAGGGACATCCGCTGCGCAAGGATTATCCCGCGCGCGCCACCGAATTTGATCCCTTTATGCTCGATGCTGCCAAGCAGGACATGGAGCAGGAGAACCTGCTGTTCAAACCGGAGGAGTGGGGTCTGGCACGTGGTAACGAGAACGAGGACTACATGTTCCTGAACCTCGGCCCCAACCACCCCTCGGCTCACGGCGCCTTCCGTCTGGTACTGCAACTCGATGGCGAGGAGATCCGCAACTGTGTGCCCGATATCGGCTACCACCATCGCGGTGCCGAGAAGATGGGCGAGCGCCAGTCCTGGCACAGCTACATCCCCTATACCGACCGGGTCGAGTATCTGGGCGGGGTGATGAACAACCTCCCCTACGTGCTCGCGGTCGAGAAGCTGGCCGGTATCAAGGTGCCACAGCGGGTCGACATGATCCGGGTGATGATGGCGGAGTTGTTCCGCATCCAGAGTCACCTGTTGTTCCTCGGTACCTATATTCAGGACGTGGGGGCCATGACCCCGGTCTTCTTCACCTTTACCGACCGCCAGAAGATCTACACCATCATCGAGGCGATCACCGGCGCCCGTATGCATCCGGCCTGGTTCCGCATCGGCGGTGTTGCCCACGACCTGCCCAACGGATGGCAACGTCTGATCCAGGACAACCTGCTGAGCTGGCTGCCCAAGCGACTGATGGATTACGAGAAAGCCGCGATGCGCAACAGCATTCTGCGTGGCCGTACTATCGGTGTCTCCGCCTACACCACCGAACAGGCACTGGCCTGGGGCACTACGGGTGCGGGCTTGCGCGCCACTGGCCTCAACTTCGACGTGCGCAAGTGGCGTCCCTACTCCGGTTACGATCAGTTCGACTTCGAAGTACCGGTCGGCAGCAACGGCGATGCCTATGATCGCGCCACCGTTCGCATCGAGGAGATCCGCCAAAGCCTCTCCATCATCGAACAGTGCATGAAAAACATGCCGGAGGGCCCGTTCAAGGCGGATCACCCGCTGACCACTCCGCCGCCCAAAGAGCGCACGCTGCAGCACATCGAGACCCTGATCAACCACTTCCTGCAAGTGTCTTGGGGCCCGGTCATGCCGGCAGCCGAGTCGTTCCAGATGATTGAGGCGACCAAGGGTGTCAACAGTTACTACCTGACCAGCGATGGCTCAACCATGAGCTACCGGACCCGGATCCGCACCCCGAGCTTTGCTCACCTGCAACAGATCCCCTCGGTGATCAAGGGCAGCATGGTGTCGGATCTCATCGTCTATCTGGGCAGTATCGATTTCGTTATGTCGGATGTGGACCGTTAACTCATCACGGGTTGCCCGCCGAGGCGAGTGACCCGCAATGACGAGACAACAGGACTCGCAGTAAAAGGACAAGCCACAAAAGGTCAAGTCATGAGCCAGCAATGTCAGTGTCACAATAATCAGACCCCGCAGGGGCAAGGGGCTTGCAGCAGCAAACGGGACGACTTTGTCCTGAGTCAGGCTGAACGCGACGCCATCGAACATGAGAAACACCATTACGAAGATCCCCGTGCTGCCAGCATTGAAGCGCTCAAGATCGTGCAGCAGGCCAGAGGCTGGGTACCCGACGGCGCTATTCACGCCATCGCTACCGAGTTGGGTATTCCCGCCAGCGATGTCGAGGGTGTCGCCACCTTCTATAGCCAGATTTTCCGCCAGCCGGTGGGGCGCCACATCATCCGCGTCTGCGACAGCATGGTCTGCTACATCAATGGCCATGAAGAGCTGATGGCCGGTCTCAAGGAGGTGATGAACCTCGGCCCCGGCCAGACCACAGCCGATGGCCGCTTCACCCTTCTGCCGGTCTGCTGCCTAGGCAACTGCGACAAGGGGCCGGCCATCATGATCGATGACGACACCTATGGCGGGCTCGACCCCGTTACCTTGCTGAAAACCCTGGAGGCTTACCCATGAGCCTGCAACAGAGCAAGATCCTCACCTCATTTGGCACCGCCAACCGCACCCCGCGTGCGGCCGAGACCCATCCGCTCACCTGGCGGCTGCGTGACGACGGCCAGCCGGTATGGCTGGAGGAGTATCAGGCCAAGCAGGGTTATGAAGCGGTGCGCAAAGCGCTCGGCCAGATGAGTCCGGACGAGATCGTCAGCACCGTCAAGGATGCCGGTCTCAAGGGGCGTGGCGGCGCGGGCTTCCCCACTGGCGTGAAGTGGGGGCTGATGCCCAAAGACGAGAGCATGAACATCCGCTACCTGCTCTGCAACGCCGATGAGATGGAGCCCAACACCTGGAAAGACCGGCTGCTGATGGAGCAACTGCCCCACCTGCTGATCGAAGGGATGATCATCTCGGCCCGGGCGCTGAAAGCCTATCGCGGTTATATCTTCCTGCGCGGTGAATATGTCGATGCCGCCATCAATCTGCGCCGTGCAGTGGAGGAGGCAAAAGCCGCCGGTTTGCTTGGCAAGAACATTCTGGGCTCGGGTTTTGACTTCGAGCTGTTTGTTCACACTGGCGCCGGTCGCTATATCTGTGGCGAAGAGACTGCCCTTATCAACTCGCTGGAAGGGCGCCGTGCCAACCCGCGCGCCAAGCCACCCTTCCCCGCTGTTTCCGGTGTCTGGGGCAAGCCCACCTGCGTCAACAACGTCGAGACCCTCTGCAACGTGCCTGCCATTATCGGCAACGGGGTGGCCTGGTATCAGGGGCTGGCGCTGCCGGGCTCCGAAGACCACGGAACCAAGCTGATGGGCTTCTCCGGCAAGGTAAACAACCCCGGGGTGTGG
The DNA here is from genome assembly GCF_963878195.1 of Aeromonas sp. HMWF016. Taxonomy (NCBI): domain Bacteria; kingdom Pseudomonadati; phylum Pseudomonadota; class Gammaproteobacteria; order Aeromonadales; family Aeromonadaceae; genus Aeromonas; species Aeromonas sp. HMWF016. The sequence continues at coordinate 14,579 of NZ_CAWNWX010000008.1, read as the reverse complement.
GAGCTGCCATTTGGAATCACCGCCCGCGAGCTGTTTGAACACTACGCCGGCGGCATGAAGAGCGGCTATCGCCTGAAAGCCTGGCAACCGGGCGGTGCGGGAACCGGTTTCTTGCTGCCAGAGCACCTTGATGCCCAGATGTATACCGCCGGCATCGGCAAGGTAGGCACCCGGATGGGGACCGGCCTCGCCATGGCGGTGGATGACAGCATCAGCATGGTCTCCCTGCTGCGCAACATGGAGGAGTTCTTCGCCCGCGAGTCGTGTGGCTGGTGTACTCCCTGTCGCGATGGCCTGCCCTGGAGCGTCAAGCTGCTGCGCGCGCTTGAAAGGGGCGAGGGGCAATCAGGCGATCTGGCTACGCTGGAGCAGCTCTGCAATTTCCTGGGCCCGGGTAAAACCTTCTGTGCCCATGCTCCGGGCGCCGTCGAACCGCTTGCCAGCGCGATCAAATATTTCCGCTCCGAATTCGAAGCGGGGATCAAGGGTAGCGGCGATAACCGCAAGCCGGTCAAAGGGATCCAGCCCAATCTCTTGGGTGAACGCTGGTAAACGCCAAGCGCATCAGACAATAGCCGAATTCACAAAACAGGTTTCAGGGAAGTTGTATGGCGACCATTCATGTAGACGGTAAAGAGTTCGAGGTAGACGGGGCAGATAACCTGCTGCAAGCCTGTCTGTCCCTCGGTCTGGACGTCCCCTATTTTTGCTGGCACCCGGCGCTTGGTAGTGTCGGAGCCTGCCGCCAGTGCGCGGTCAAACAGTATCAGAATGCCGATGACAAGCGTGGCCGTCTGGTGATGTCCTGCATGACACCGGCCACCGATGGCACCTATATCGCTATCGAAGATGAAGAGGCCAAGGAGTTTCGCAAGAGCGTGGTGGAGTGGCTGATGACCAACCACCCCCACGACTGTCCGGTGTGTGAAGAGGGTGGCGCCTGCCACCTGCAGGATATGACGGTGATGACCGGCCACAACAGCCGTCGCTACCGCTTCACCAAACGCACCCACCAGAATCAGGATCTCGGCCCCTTCATCAGTCACGAGATGAACCGCTGCATCGCCTGCTACCGCTGCGTCCGTTATTACAAGGATTATGCCGGTGGCGAGGATCTCGGCGTCTACGGTGCCCACGACAACGTCTACTTCGGACGGGTCGAGGATGGCACTCTGGAGAGCGAATTCTCCGGCAACCTGGTGGAAGTCTGCCCCACCGGTGTTTTCACCGACAAGACTCACTCCGAGCGTTACAACCGCAAATGGGACATGCAGTTTGCCCCGAGTATCTGCCAGCAGTGCTCCGTGGGCTGCAACATCAGCCCGGGCGAGCGTTATGGCGAGCTGCGCCGCATCGAAAACCGCTTCCACGGCAGCCTCAACCACTACTTCCTCTGCGACCGCGGCCGCTTTGGCTATGGCTATGTCAACCTGGCCGATCGCCCGCGTCAGCCGCTGCTGCGTGAAGGTAACGACAAGCTGGCCATCACGGTAGATGGCGCCCTCAACCGCGCTGCCGATGCCCTGCGCACCGCCAGCGGCGTCATCGGTATCGGTTCGCCCCGCGCGTCGCTGGAGAGCAACTTCGCTCTGCGCGAACTGGTGGGTGAAGACAACTTCTATTGCGGCATGGAGCAGGCCGAGTGGGAATGCCAGCAGAAGATCCTGCAAATTTTGCAGCATGGCGGCGTATCTACCCCCAGCCTGCGCGACATGGAAGAGGCCGATGCCATTCTGGTACTCGGCGAAGATGTCACCATGAGCGCGGCTCGAATTGCGCTGGCCCTGCGTCAAGCAGTCAAGGGCAAGGCTCGCGAGCTGGCTCGCAAAATGAAGGTCGACCTGTGGCAGGTTGCCGCGGTGCAGACTCTGGGCCAAAACGAGCGCTACCCGCTGCTCATCACCAGTCTTGACAACACCCGTCTCGATGACGTGGCGGCTGACAAGCTGCACGCTCCTTACGCCGATCAGGCGCGCCTTGGCTTTGCCATCGCCAACCTGCTCGACAATGCGGCGCCGGCTATCACAGACCTCTCTGCCGAACAGCAGGCTCAGGCTGCACGCTGGGCCGAACTGCTTGGCAATGCCAAAAAACCGCTCATCATCGCCGGCTCCAGCGCGCGTAGCGTGGCGCTGGTTGAAGCAGCCAGCAACATTGCTCGCGCCCTGAAAGGACGTGGTCTGGAAGCCAGCATCGCGCTGGTTGCCCAGGAGGCCAACTCGCTGGGTCTAGCCATGCTGGGTGGCAAGCCGCTTGAGGCAGCTTTCGAGCGCATCGAAGCGCAAGAGAAGCTGGCGCTGGTGACGCTGGAGAACGATCTTTATCGCCGCGCACCGCGCAACCGTGTGGATACAGCGCTGGCACGACTGCAGCACCTGCTGGTCATCGATCATCAAGATACCCAGACTGCGCAAAAGGCAGACCTGATCCTGCCAGCCGCCAGCTTTGCCGAAGCCGATGGCACCCTGGTGAACATGGAAGGTCGCGCCCAGCGCTTCTTCCAGGTCTATGCCCCAGCCTTCTACAACGCCGATATTCAGGTGCGTGAAGGGTGGCGCTGGCTGGCGGCGCTGCAAGGCGCTCTTGAGCACAAATCTCTGCGCTGGCAGAACTTCGACCAGATCAACCATGACTGCGCCACCAGCAATCCGCTGCTGGCCACCATGCTCGAAGCTGCCCCCAACGCAGGCTTGCGGATCCGCGGCATGCGTCTGGCTCGTGAACCGCACCGCTACAGTGGCCGCACCTCCATGCTGGCCAACCAGAACGTCAGCGAGCCGCGGGTGGCTCAGGATCCCGATTCCCCCTTCAACTTCTCCATGGAAGGGTATGCCGGGGCCCGTCAGCCGCTGCCGCAAGTACCGTTCGCCTGGGCGCCGGGCTGGAACTCCCCTTCCGCCTGGAACAAGTTCCAGGATGAGGTGGGTGGCAAACTGCGCGCCGGTGATCCCGGTCGTCGCCTGCTGGAAGCAAGCGAGGATACCCTTGGCTGGTTTGCCTCCATTCCCTCCCCCTTCAAGGCAGAGGATGCCCTGCAGGTAGTCAACTATGTCCAGCTGTTTGGTGGCGAGGAGCTCTCTGCCCGCAGCCCGGTCATCCAGACCCGGATGAACGAGCCCGAGCTGGTACTGAATCCGGCCGATGCGCAGCGTCTGGCCCTGTGTGCCGGCAATCAGGTCTCCTTCTCCTGGGGTGGCAGCCACTGGCAACTGCGTTTGCGTCTGAGCGCGCAGCTGGCAGCCGGTCTGGTAGGTTTGCCCCTTGGCGTCAACGGTCTGCCAACTGCGCTGCAGCAGGCATATATCAATAACCTGCAGGAGGTCATCGCATGAGCGACTCGCTGATTGATCTGTTGCTGGAGGTCGGCAAGGCACTGCTCGTGCTGGTGGGGATCGTGGGGGCTGGCGCCTTCATGAGCTTCATCGAACGCCGCCTGCTGGCGCTGTGGCAGGATCGCTACGGCCCCAACCGGGTTGGCCCGTTCGGCCTGCTGCAACTGGCGGCCGACATGGTCAAGATGTTCTTCAAGGAGGACTGGATCCCGCCGTTCGCCGATCGCCGGATCTTTATCCTGGCCCCCATCATCGCCTTCACCGCCTTTATTCTGGCGTTTGCGGTGGTGCCGATCAGCCCGACCTGGGGCGTGGCGGATCTCAACGTGGGTCTGCTTTACATCCTGGCCATCGCGGGGCTGGCGGTCTATGCGGTGCTGTTCGCCGGCTGGTCGAGCAACAACAAATACTCCCTGCTAGGTAGTCTGCGCGCCTCGGCCCAGACCCTCTCCTACGAGGTGTTCCTCGGCCTCTCCCTGATGGGGGTGGTGATCCAGACCGGCAGCTTCAACCTGCGCGACATCGTCGAGGCTCAGGCTGGTCTGTGGAACGTGGTCCCGCAGATCCTTGGCTTTGTCACCTTCCTGTTTGCCGGCGTTGCCGTCACCCACCGCCACCCGTTTGACCAGCCGGAGGCCGAGCAGGAGCTCGCCGATGGCTATCACATCGAGTATGCGGGGATGAAATGGGGTCTCTTCTTCGTGGGCGAGTATATCGGCATCGTGCTGATCTCCTCGCTCATAGTGACCCTCTTCTTTGGTGGCTGGCATGGTCCCTGGTTGCCCCCCTTCATCTGGTTTGCTCTGAAGACCGCCTGCTTCATGGTGTTCTTCATTCTGCTGCGGGCCTCCCTGCCTCGCCCGCGCTTTGACCAGGTGATGGCGTTTGGCTGGAAAGTCTGCTTGCCGCTGACCCTGCTCAATATGCTGGTCACCGCGGCAGTAGTGCTGATGAATGTGCAGTGAGGCACGAGATGAAAATTTTTAGCATTATCCAGGGTGTTGGCACCCAGTTACGCAGTCTGGCGATGGTCTTCTCCCATGCCTGGCGGCCTCGTGAAACCCTGAACTACCCGGAAGAGGCGGTCTATGTGCCGCCCCGCTACCGCGGCCGTATCGTGCTGACTCGCGATCCGGACGGTGACGAGCGCTGCGTAGCGTGCAACCTCTGCGCGGTCGCCTGCCCGGTCGGCTGTATCTCGCTGCAGAAATCCGAGCGAGAAGATGGTCGCTGGTACCCGGAATTCTTTCGCATCAACTTTTCCCGCTGCATCTTCTGTGGTCTGTGCGAAGAGGCTTGCCCCACCACCGCTATCCAGCTGACGCCGGATTTCGAAATGGGTGAGTATCGCCGCCAGGATCTGGTGTACGAGAAGGAAGATCTGCTGATCAGCGGGCCAGGCAAATACCCGGACTACAACTTCTATCGCATGAGCGGGATGGCCATCGACGGCAAGCCGAAAGGGGAAGCCGAAAACGAAGCCAAACCCATCGATGTCAAGAGCCTGCTGCCCTGAGGAGTCAATCATGGAACTGGCATTTTATGCCTCGGCCCTGGTGGCCATTTACAGCACGCTGCGGGTGATCAGCACCAGCAATCCCATGCATGCGCTGCTCAATCTCATCATCTCCCTCATCGCCGTGGCCATGATCTTCTTCTGCCTGGGTGCCGCCTTTGCCGGCGCCCTGCAGGTGATCGTCTACGCGGGTGCCATCATGGTGCTGTTCGTGTTTGTGGTGATGATGCTGAACTTGGGTTCAGCACAGGCGCAGGAGAAGAACTGGCTCACCCCCATGACCTGGGTGGGGCCAGCCCTGCTCTCGCTGATCCTGCTGGGCTTCCTGGCCCACGGCATCCTCGGGGTGACCGGCGGCCTGCTCGGGGTGACCGACGTCACCGCCAAACAGGTGGGTGTCGAACTCTTTGGCCCCTATGTACTGGCGGTGGAGCTTGCCTCCATCCTGCTGCTGGCGGGTCTGGTGACCGCCTACCATCTGGGCCGGGAAGACAAGAGCGGCGAAGTGCTCTCCGTCCCCCGCAATCAATCACGTCCGTCACATGAAGGAGGTCAGCAATGAATGGAATCCCCATGGAGCACGGCCTCCTGCTGGCCGCGGTGCTCTTCTGCATCGGGTTATGCGGCCTGCTGATCCGCCGCAACCTGCTCTACATCCTGATGAGCATCGAAATCATGATGAATGCCTCGGCACTGGCATTTGTGGTGGCGGGTAGCCGCTGGGCTCAGGCCGATGGCCAGATCATGTACATACTGGTGATTTCTCTGGCAGCAGCGGAGGCCAGTATCGGCCTTGCCCTGTTACTGCTGCTCTATCGTCGTTACCACACCCTTAACGTGGACACTGTGAGCGAGATGCACGGATGAGCCTCTTATATCTGACTTTTCTATTTCCGCTGCTGGGGTGGCTGGTATTGGCCTTCTCCCTCGGCCGTCTGGGGGAGCGCACCTCGGCGCTGATCGGGGTGGGTTCCATTGGTCTCTCGGCGCTTACCACGCTCTGGGTCGGCATGGACTTTCTGGCCAACCCGCCCGAGGGTGGCGTCTATATCCAGCACCTGTGGCAGTGGATGGCGGTAGGCCACTTCACCCCCACCTTCAGCCTGGCGCTGGATGGCCTGTCGCTGACCATGTTGGGTGTAGTGACCGGGGTGGGCTTCTTCATCCACCTGTTCGCCTCCTGGTACATGCGCGGTGAAGAGGGCTACTCCCGCTTCTTCACCTACACCAACCTCTTTATCGCCAGCATGCTGTTTCTGGTACTGGCCGATGACCTGCTGTTTGTCTACCTCGGCTGGGAAGGGGTGGGGCTGTGCAGCTACCTGCTGATCGGCTTCTACTACAAGGATCGCAACAATGGCGCGGCGGCCCTCAAGGCCTTCATCGTGACCCGTGTGGGTGACGTGTTCCTCGCCATCGGCCTGTTTATCCTTTATCGCGAACTGGGCACTCTCAATATTCACGAGCTGCTGGTTCGTGCGCCGACCATGTTTGCCGAGGGCTCCCCTGCCCTGTCACTCGCCTGCCTGATGCTCTTGGGTGGTGCGGTCGGTAAATCGGCCCAGTTGCCGCTGCAAACCTGGCTGGCGGATGCGATGGCAGGCCCCACACCGGTCTCTGCGCTGATCCACGCTGCCACCATGGTGACCGCCGGTGTCTACCTGATTGCCCGTACCCATGGCCTGTTCCTGCTCGCCCCGGAGATCCTCCATCTGGTCGGGCTGGTAGGTGCCATCACCTTGGTGCTGGCAGGCTTTGCGGCCTTGGTGCAAACCGACATCAAGCGGATCCTTGCCTACTCCACCATGAGCCAGATTGGCTACATGTTCCTGGCTCTCGGTGTCGGCGCATGGGAAGGGGCCATCTTCCACCTGATGACCCACGCCTTCTTCAAGGCGCTGCTGTTCCTCTCCGCTGGTGCCGTTATCGTCGCGACACACCACGAGCAGAACATCTTCAAGATGGGCGGCCTGCGCAAGAGCCTGCCGCTGGTCTATGCCTGCTTCCTGGTGGGTGGTTCGGCGCTGGCCGCGCTGCCGCTGGTCACCTCCGGTTTCTATAGTAAGGACGCCATTCTGTGGCAAGTAGAAGCCTCTGGCCAAAGCGCTCTGCTGTGGGCTGGTCTGGTAGGGGCATTCCTGACCTCCCTCTATACCTTCCGGCTGATCTTTATCGCCTTCCATGGCAAAGAGCAGACCAAAGCCCACGCCGGTCACGGTCTGGCTCACCATCTGCCGCTACTGGTACTGCTGGTGCTCTCCACCGGCATCGGGGCACTGATCACCCCGCCACTGGCAGGTGTGCTACCCGCAGGCCCGGGTGATCATATCGAAGAGGGTCGCCATGCGCTGGAGATAGCCTCCGGCATCATTGCCATCGCAGGCATTGCGCTGGCCGCCTTCCTGTTCCTCGGTGAGCGCCGACTGGCCACCTCGATTGCCAACAGTGCGCCGGGCCGTCTGCTCAGCACCCTCTGGTTCAACGCCTGGGGCTTTGACTGGCTCTACGACCAGCTGTGGGTCAAGCCCTATCTGCTGGCTACCCGTCTGGTCGGGCAGGATCCGCTGGACTGGATGATGGGCCTGCCCGCCTGGTTTGCCCTGCGTGGCAACCAGTTGCTGGCCTGGACGGTCACCGGCAAGTTGCGCTGGTATGCCGCTTCCATGGGGATCGGTGCAGCACTGGTGCTGGCACTGCTGCTACTGGGGTAAACGCGATGAACAACACGAAAATCGTACAGCCGGGCTGTTTGCCGACCTTGATGGAACAGGGCGTGCAATCTCATATGAACTTGAACGAGAGCTGATACCGTGACCTTACTCTGGATCTTGTTAATTCCTTTTATCGGCGGCTTGCTCTGCTGGCAGATGGAGCGTCTCGGCGGGCAGTTTGTCCGCTGGGTTGCCCTCCTCTCCATGAGCGCCAGCCTGCTGCTCTCCTGTGCCATCTGGCTAAGTGGTGACTTCTCTCTTGCCACCACCGGCCTCGATAGCGCGGGCGTCACTGGTGCCGCTTCCCCATGGGCTGCCGAATGGCGTCTGCCCTGGATCCCCCGCTTCGGCATCTCCCTGCATCTGGCAGTGGATGGTTTGTCACTGCTGATGGTCATCCTCACCTGCTTTATCGGGGTGCTGGCCATCCTCTGTTCGTGGAAAGAGATCGTGCAACGCATCGGCTTCTTCCACCTCAACCTGCTCTGGATCCTGGGCGGTGTACTCGGTGTCTTTATGGCGCTGGACCTGTTCCTCTTCTTCTTCTTCTGGGAGATGATGCTGGTTCCCATGTACTTCCTGATTGCGCTCTGGGGCCACTCGGTCACTGACGGCAAATCACGGATCAACGCGGCGACCAAGTTCTTCATCTACACCCAGGTGAGCGGCCTGATCATGCTGGTGGCCATCATCGGGCTGGTGCTGACCCACCAGCATGCAACCGGTGTTTTCACTTTCAACTATCTGGATCTGCTCAATACCCCGATGAGCAAGGGCGTTCAGTGGCTGCTGATGCTGGGCTTCTTCATCGCCTTCGCGGTCAAGATGCCGCTGGTACCGCTGCACGGCTGGCTGCCGGATGCCCATAGTCAGGCACCGACTGCGGGTTCTGTGGATCTGGCCGGTATTCTGCTGAAAACCGCCGCCTACGGTCTGCTGCGCTTTGCCCTGCCGCTGTTCCCGGAAGCGTCTGCCGAGTTTGCCCCCTACGCCATGGTGCTGGGCCTGATCGGTATCATCTATGGCGCCATCGTGGCCTTTGCCCAGACCGACATCAAACGGCTGGTGGCCTACACCAGCATCTCCCACATGGGTTTTGTGATGATCGCTATCTACTCGGGTAGCGAAGTGGCCCTGCAGGGCGCTGTAGTACAGATGATTGCCCACGGTCTCTCCGCCGCCGGCCTCTTCATCCTCTGCGGTCAGCTCTATGAGCGTCTGCATACCCGCGATCTGCGCCAGATGGGTGGTCTGTGGGGACGCCTGCGCTATCTGCCGGGCGTGATGCTCTTCTTCTCGGTCGCCTCTCTGGGCATGCCGGGTACCGGCAACTTCGTCGGTGAGTTCCTGATCCTGATCGGCAGCTTCCAGGTCGCCCCGGTGATCACTGCAGTCGCCACCTTCGGTCTGGTACTGGCCTCGGTCTACTCCCTTATCATGCTGCAGCGCGCCTGCTTTGGCCCGGCCAAGGACGAGAGCATCCTGAAAGGACTGGATCGCCGCGAACTGACAATGATGATGGTGATTGCGGGTCTGCTGGTTCTGCTGGGCCTCTATCCCCAACCCGTGATTGATACCGCCAGCAGCAGCCTCATCAACGTGCTGCACTGGTATCTGCTGCCAACTGCTGGAGCTCTGCAATGACTTTCTCCGCTTCCCAACTGCTGGCACTGCTTCCACTGCTGCTGACCACCGGGGCCATGGCGGCCCTGATGCTGGCCATCGCGTGGCGCCGCTGTGTCACTACCGCCTTTACCGTCACCATCATTGGTCTCAACCTGGCGCTCTTCTCCTTGCCCATCGTCATGACACAGGGGGATCAGGGCGTTACCCCGCTACTGCAAGTCGATGGCTATGCCGTCTTCTACATGGGATTGGTGCTGATTGGTGCGCTGGCAACCTGCACCTTCGGCCAATCGTGGCTAAAAGCCTACCCGGATAACCGGGAAGAGTTCTTCCTGCTGCTGCTGATCGCCACTGCCGGTGGTCTGGTGCTGGCCTGCTCCCGCCACCTCGCCTCCCTCTTTATCGGGATCGAGATGCTGACCCTGCCGATGTTCGGTCTGGTTGGGTACGCCTACCGCGAGCGCCACTCGCTGGAAGCCGCGGTGAAGTACATGGTGCTCTCTGCCGCCGCCACCGCATTCCTGCTGTTTGGCATGGCGCTGCTCTATGCCCAGGCTGGCAGCCTGAGCTTTGATGCCCTCGGGGTGACCATGGCCCAGAGCCCGGCTCACCATCCGCTGCTGATGGGTGGCCTCGGTCTGATGCTGGTCGGTTTTGCCTTCAAGCTCTCCCTGGCCCCCTTCCATCTCTGGACACCGGATGTCTATGAAGGTGCACCGGCACCGGTCGCCACCTTCCTTGCAACCGTCAGCAAGGTCGCCGTGTTTGCCGTACTGCTGCGCTTCTATCTGGCCGTACCGGCTGCAGCCGATCCCATGATCCACTGGTTGCTGGCCGCCATGGCGTTCATCTCCATCCTTATCGGCAACCTGCTGGCACTGGTGCAAAGCAACATCAAGCGGATGCTGGGCTACTCCTCCATCTCCCACTTTGGTTATCTGCTGGCGGTGATCGTGGCGAGCCGTATCGGCCAGATGCCTGTTGAAGCGGCCGGGGTCTACCTGCTGATGTATCTCTTCACCAGCCTGGGCGCCTTTGGCGTCGTCAGCATGATGTCGAGCCCCTATCGCGGCAAGGATGCGGACTCTCTGCACAGCTATCGCGGCCTGTTCTGGAAGCGTCCCTACCTGACCGCCGTACTGACCGTGATGATGCTCTCTCTGGCAGGTATCCCGATGACGCTCGGCTTCATCGGCAAGTTCTACATCATCGGTGTGACTGTCGAAGCGCAGCTCTGGTGGCTCTCCGCCGCCATCATCCTGGGCAGTGCGCTGGGGCTCTACTACTACCTCCGAGTGATGGTGACCCTCTATCTGCGCGAACCGGGCATGCAGCAGCGTGATGCCAGCGCCAACTGGGCTCTCTCCTCAGGTGGCGTGGTCGTGCTGCTCTCCGCCGCTCTGGTGGTATTGCTCGGCCTCTACCCACAACCCGTCATCTCACTGGTACAGGGTTTCCAGAACGTCGTTCTGCAATAATCCCCTTCTCTAAATCAAAACCGGCAGCCTTGGCTGCCGGTTTTTTTATCCTCATCTTTCCCCTCCCCCTGAACCCATTTGCAGTACTTGAATCTATTCGTGTCACCTATCGATGTCCCTACAGTGAAACCATTGACTGACTTTCACACCTTTGTTGCCAAAGCCGCTGCGTTGACAATAAAAAAACCGGCCACAGGGGCCGGTTTGTTGTTTGCGATGCGAACTTAACCCAGACGAACCCGGGCGTTGCGGAACATCCGCATCCAGGCACCATCCTCGCCCCAATTGTCCGGGTGCCAGGAGTTGGCCACTGTACGGAACACCCGCTCCGGGTGTGGCATCATGATGGTGGCGCGGCCATCTTGCGTGGTCACCGCGGTGATGCCATCCGGCGAGCCGTTCGGGTTGGCCGGGTACTGCTCGGTTACGCTGCCGCGGTTGTCGACAAAGCGCAGCCCTACCAGACCGCTCTGCTGCAGTGCGCTCAGGTGAGCGGCATCGCGCACCTCGACACGCCCTTCCCCGTGGGAGACGGCAATAGGCATCACGGAGCCTGCCATGCCAGCGAAGAAGGCCGACGGGGACTCCTGTACCTGCACCAGACTGAAGCGGGCCTCGAAGCGCTCGGAGCGGTTGCGCACGAAGCGCGGCCACAGATCGGCACCCGGGATCAGCTCGCGCAGGTTGGACATCATCTGGCAACCGTTGCACACGCCCAGCGACAAGGTATCGCCACGCTCGAAGAAGCGCTGGAACTGCTCGCGGGCACCGTCGTTGAACAGGATGGACTTGGCCCAGCCTTCGCCCGCCCCCAGCACGTCGCCGTAGGAGAAGCCGCCACAAGCCACCAGGGTCTGGAACTCCTCCAGCTTGATGCGGCCGGAGAGGATGTCGCTCATATGGACGTCTACCGCCGCAAAGCCGGCACGGTCAAACGCCGCCGCCATCTCGACGTGGGAGTTGACCCCCTGCTCGCGCAGCACCGCCAGACGGGGGGAGACCCCACGGGCAATGTAAGGTGCGGCCACATCTTCGGCCGGGTTGAAGCTGAGCTTGGCCTGCAGGCCCGGATCGGTGGCGTCCTGACGGGCAGCATGCTCCTGATCCGCGCACTCGGGGTTGTCGCGCAGGCGCTGCATCTGCCAGCTGGTCTCGCCCCAGATGGTACGCAGGGCGGTGCGGCTGGCGCGATAGACCTCCTGACCGGCCCGCTGCAAGGTGATGAGATCCCCCTCGCGCACCGAACCGAGCACGTGGGAGCAGGCCGCCAGACCGTGACCGGCCAGCAGGGTCATCACCGCCTCTTTATCTTCACGGCGCACCTGAATGACGGCGCCCAGCTCTTCGTTGAACAGGGCTGGCAGCAGCTCGCCACCGATGCGATCGAGCTGGATGTCGAGACCGCAGTGACCGGCAAACGCCATCTCGGTCAGGGTGACGAACAGGCCGCCGTCGGAGCGGTCGTGATAGGCGATCAGTTTGCGATCGGCAACCAGCGCCTGAATCGCGTTGAAGAAGCCCTTGAGCTGGACCGGATTGTCGAGATCCGGCGCCTTGTCACCCAGCTGGCGATAAACCTGTGCCAGCGCCGAGGCGCCGAGGCGCTGTTTACCGTTGCCAAGGTCAATCAGGATAAGGTCGGTTTCACCGAGATCGGTACGCAGTTGCGGCGTGACGGTGTTGCGCACATCCTCAACCCGGGCAAAGGCGGAGATGAGCAGGGAGAGCGGCGAGGTGACGCTGTGCTCCTTGCCATCCTGCTGCCAGCGGGTCTTCATCGACATGGAGTCCTTGCCCACCGGGATAGTGATGCCAAGGGCCGGGCAGAGCTCCTCGCCTACTGCTTTGACCGCCTCATAGAGGCCGGCATCTTCCCCCGGGTGACCGGCGGCGGCCATCCAGTTGGCGGAGAGCTTGACTCGCTTCAGAGATCCGATGTGAGCCGGCGCCAGGTTGGTGAGTGCTTCCGCCACCGCCATACGGGCAGAGGCGGCGTGGGAGAGCAGCGCCACCGGGGTGCGCTCGCCCATGGACATGGCTTCGCCGTGGTAGCTGTCGTAGGTAGCGGCGGTGACGGCGCAATCAGCAACCGGGATCTGCCAGGGGCCGACCATCTGGTCGCGGTTGACCAGACCGGTCACGCTGCGATCACCGATGGTGATAAGGAAGGATTTCTCCGCCACGGTCGGCAGACGCAGCACCCGCTCGGCAGCCTCGCCCAGAGTGATGCCATCGAGTTGGAGCGCTTTGCCTTGTGCCGGCAGGGTCACCACGTCGCGGTGCATCTTGGGGGTCTTGCCCAGCAGCACGTCCAGCGGCAGATCGATAGGGTGGTTGTCAAAATGCTGATCGGAGAGCGTCAGGTGCTTCTCTTCGGTGGCAGTACCGATGACGGCATAGGGCGCGCGCTCGCGCTCGCACAGCGCCTTGAACAACGGCAGCTTCTCCTTGGCCACCGCCAGCACGTAACGCTCTTGAGATTCGTTGCACCAGATCTCAAGCGGGCTCATGCCCGGCTCGTCGTTCGGGATAGCGCGCAAGTCGAAGCGACCGCCGCGATCGCCGTCGCTCACCAGCTCCGGCATGGCGTTGGAGAGACCGCCCGCCCCCACGTCGTGGATGAAGACGATGGGGTTGTCATCCCCCAGTTGCCAGCAGCGGTCGATCACCTCCTGACAACGGCGCTCCATCTCGGGGTTGTCACGCTGCACCGAGGCAAAGTCGAGATCCTCGGCCGACTGGCCGGAGGCCATGGAGGAAGCCGCGCCGCCGCCCAGACCGATGTTCATCGCCGGGCCGCCCAGCACGATGAGGGCCGCCCCGACCGGGATCTCCCCTTTCTGGACATGCTCGGTGCGGATATTGCCGATACCGCCCGCCAGCATGATAGGTTTGTGGTAGCCACGCACCTCGACGCCGTTGTGGCTCGGCACCTCCTCTTCGAAGGTACGGAAGTAACCGAGAATGGCCGGACGGCCGAACTCGTTGTTGAACGCAGCGCCACCGAGCGGCCCCTCCTGCATGATATCGAAGGCGCTGACGATGCGGCTCGGCTTGCCGAAATCCTGCTCCCAGGGCTGCTCAAAGCCGGGGATACGCAGGTTGGAGACGGAGAAGCCCACCAGACCCGCCTTGGGCTTGGCACCGCGACCGGTGGCACCCTCGTCGCGGATTTCGCCGCCGGAGCCGGTGGCCGCCCCCGGGAACGGGGAGATGGCGGTCGGGTGGTTGTGGGTCTCCACCTTCATCAGGATGTCGACCTGCTCCTGGTGATACTGGTACTCGCCGCTGGCCGGGCTCGGGAAGAAGCGGCCACCCTGGCTCCCTTCCATCACCGCAGCGTTGTCTTTATAAGCAGACAGGACATGATCCGGCGTCTGCTCGAAGGTGTTCTTGATCATCTTGAACAGCGACTTGGGCTGCTGCTCACCGTCGATGGTCCAGTCGGCGTTGAAGATCTTGTGGCGACAGTGCTCGGAGTTTGCCTGGGCAAACATATAGAGCTCGATGTCGTTGGGGTTGCGGCCCAACCGGGTGAAATTCTCCACCAGATAGTCGATCTCGTCGTCGGCCAGCGCCAGACCGAGCGCCACGTTGGCCTCGGCCAGCGCGGCGCGACCACCGCCCAGCACATCCACCTGGGTGAAAGGACGCGGCTCATGGTGAGCAAACAGGGCGCTCGCCGCTTCCATGTCGGCAAACACTGTCTCCATCATGCGATCGTGCAGCACGGCCGCCACATCGGCACGCTGGGCGGCGCTCAGCTCACCCTTGGCCTGCACGTAATAGGCAATACCGCGCTCCAGCCGCTTGACCTTGTTCAGGCCGCAGTTGTGGGCGATGTCGGTTGCTTTGGAAGACCAGGGGGAGATAGTGCCGGGGCGGGGGGTAACGAGAAACAGCTGACCGCTGGGGG
>NZ_CAWNWX010000007.1:0-55288 GCF_963878195.1 Aeromonas sp. HMWF016 | reverse complement strand
GCTTATACTTATTAAACACTTAAGGCTAAGACGAAAATAGTTTTAAAAAAAACATCAGCGTGCGATTAATGACGCCATACTCATTCAAATCAAATAATTCTAAATTAATTTATTAATAACAAGTTCAGCCGCAAAGGAAAATTGATTTTACATGTAGCTATAAAGTTAGCTTGCCATTTTATCAACATAACAAGCCATTAAAAATATTTTTTGGCATTCGACACATAAGTTTTAAGTAAGATAATGTAAACCCCACCATCATGGCAGGGCCACACTAAATTAAAATAAACCTACCAATTTAAGAGTTGAACCTGATAACATACCCGGTGTGTTAACTTCTACTTCCTGGTATTTTTCTGGAAAATTATCTTTATGAATCATACGAGCTTGCGCTACTAATATGCAGGCGGGAATGGTAACGCGCATTGCTGGGTCAGCAATATCTTTTGCTGTTAATGCCGCACTCACTGTCCAGCCAACAGGCCCCGTAATTACACCCAATACTTTTGCAATCATTGCATTGGTACCGATGGTTAATCCTTTACCAAAAATCATTTTCCACACATAATTTATAATGTGCAAGGTCATTTGATAACTTTTAAAACCACCACGACGAAATACAATAGTGATAATATCGTACCACAATGAAGGGTTTGTATAGTAAGTGCTACTGAAGTTATCAAGGTCCTGTAGTTCAAGAGACATTGCCAACTCATGTAGCTGGCTCTCATTCATGTTCTTGATGTACATCATAACGAAGTGCATCATGTACTTTGTTTCCATGCTTTCTATATTCTCTCCTTCAATGAAGGGTATCTTGAGTTTCTTCATACAGTCCTCAAGCACCTCACGATACGGAACTCCATGACCACGCCAAGCATTGGCGATACTATTTCCACCGTAACATTGGAGCTCTTCAGCAATACATTGCCAATATGGATTAGAATTTTTTTCTATATTTTCATCCAAGTTGGACATAATGCGCTTTCGCCCATCATTAGGATCCCATGTAAGAAATTTACGCAATTCCCATAGAGTTTCCCTGTCAGTAAAATCCGCCATGAATAACAAATCTTTATCGTAAACCATACCCATAAAGGCACCTATATCATCAGGTTCTATTGTTAAATATATTTTGGCGCTATTTATCTTATGTGAACGCCGCTTGCTTTCATTTTTACGCGCAGATCTTATACGTATCAGAACATATCAAAAATGCGCACATGTCATTAATCACGAAATTATATATCGTGCTAGAACTTATTTTTTAAAGGCGTTTGGTTAACTCCCTACTTTTCTTTTTCTATATGATCGGTGTTCTACCATCACGCCGATGATCTGGATGTGCTGTCGGTCGGAGTGCATGGTGGGGTAATCCTCATTGAGGGGGACCAGCTCAAATACTTCTTGGCCGCTCTCATCGATGCCGCGGGGCCGGTACTTTTTGAACGTGGCCTCGTTGCTGCCGTTCTTGGCCACGACATAATCCCCTGGCAGGGGTGACTCGTCAGGGTCCACGATGATGAGGTCTCCTTCCTTGAATAGCGGCACCATGGAGTCACCACGTAACCAAAGGCCAAATCCGTAGGGGCCGATCTCGCCTCCTGCCGATACATATTCGACATTGCCATCGAAGGCAGTGGCCTGCTCGCACATCTCACGCCAGTTGCCCGCTTGGACATAGCTCAGAATCGGGATCCGTTTGCCCTGATAAATCACTGCTGGTTCTACGTTGTGATAACCAGGTATCCGTGGCTCCCCTGATGATTCAGGAGCACTCCCCTCCCCCGTCAAAAGCCACTCAACGGTTACCCCCAGCGCTGCTGCCAAGTCATTGAGATAGCGGCCTTTCGGCTGGTTAAGTCCAGATTCCCACTTGCTAATTGAGACACGGGTAATCCCGATGCGCCTTGCAAGCTCATCTTGGCTCATTTTCTGCGCACGCCTGCGTGCTGCAATACGGTCATTGATTGTTTCCATAAACCTAAGTTACCACTCGGTGACGTAACTAAAGCAACTAAACAGCTTGATTTGAACCCGACCCATAAGTTACCTTTCAATCTTATCGACACTTAGGTAACGAAAAAGAGAGGGCGAAATAATGCAGAAAAGTACTGTCTTAGAGCACTTTGGCACCGTAACGGCAACAGCCAGGGCTCTTGGGATCTCCCATGTAGCGGTTAGCAAATGGGATAACACCATTCCCAAAGGCCTGGCCTACCAAATCGAAGTCCTGACCGGCGGCAAGTTAAAGGCCGACCCGCGCAGCACCCCGCAACAACCCACCCCCTGTGTTTGAACCCCCTAAGAAGGATTCATCATGACTACTCGAATCAAACCTATCCGCATCCCCAGTGATGTGAGCCAGCTACCGCTTGATTACCCCTTTGGTAATCGCGTCAGTGAAAGCCTGAAGGAGTACGCCGACCGCCAAGGTATTAGCCTGGAAGCGGTCAAAAAGCGTGCCGACCGCGGCCAGTTGCCCATTTTGCAAGACGGCCCGGGAGCACCTCGCGAGGTCAATCTTTATGCCCTGTTCCTGAAAGCCCGTTATCAGGCTGAGCGCTACGTCACCATGACGCTCGCGTGAACCTGCAAACACCATAACGGGTCAAGGAGAACCTCGCATGTTTACCGAATACGCCAGCAAACATCCGCACTGGATCAGCGCATGCCAACGCTTTGCGGCCAGTCACAACATGGCCGAGCTCGCACAGCGAACTGGCATGAATCCGCAGCTCCTGCGCAACAAGTTAAACCCCGACCAACCTCACGAGCTGACGGTGGCCGAGTTGATTGCCATCACCGAGGCAAGTGAGGGGGATGAAACCCTGTTCGATGGCGCCCTGTTTGTTTGTGGTTTGACTGCCGTGGCTATTCCCAAGGCAGAGCGGGCCCCTTCCCTGCCCCATCAGGCTATCGACCTGAACGCCAAGATCGCCAGCATTGGCCAGCGGGCGCTGGAGCTGACCGACCGCGGCCGGATCACCCGCTCCGAGCGCAACACCCTGGTGAACGTGGCCACCTCGGCCATGGGGTCACTCGCCATCCTGATCCACGACATTGAGGCCCGCTTTCAGGCGGTGCCGACCCTGGCCTGTGCGTCAGACATCCTGATGCAAACCATGACCATGTAAGGGGGAACCCATGCAAACCCAACGCATTGACCATCAACAACGCAATCTGGCTGGCCTGACGCCAGAGGAACAGGTGGCCATGAACACCGCCGGCTGCATGTTGCTGCGCGAGATGTTCGGCAAGAAGCGCTCGAGCCTCGACACCGACTGGCTGGCACTGGGCCAGGCCAAGAAAGCGGCCATCTGTGCCATCGCCCGCCAGCCTCGGGGCGAACTGATGAGCGCCACGCTGTCGGCACTGCCGCATGCGCAGCGTGAAGCGATCCGCCTTGCGGTGATTGCACTGGAGTACCAAAGCGAATTTCGCGGCGGCTGTGACACCAAGGTGTGGCACCCGGCACCGGTCACCAGATCTATCAGGGATATCGAGAGGGAGAAAAAAGAGAGAGCAGCAAAGCTGCGCATGAAACGCGCGGTGCTGGCAGCAAGCCAGATGACCGGGCAAGGCCCACGACCAATTGGGCAATAAAAAAGCCCGCATTACGGAGCGGCAACTCCAAGCGGGCCTCTATCAACAACGCATGAGGAAGTCGACATGGCAACTTTAGCGATCCCCTGCGCCCTGCGCAACCTTCGCATCCAACAACGCAAGCTGACGGGCCGCTATGGCGCCCGTCTTAGCCAACACCCGGACGGGGTTGCGCTTATGGAGCGGTCAACCGCACTGGCTTGGGCTTCTCTGTTCAGCCGCATCAACCCCTGCACCACTCAACAAGGAGCCTGACCATGAATGCACAACCAACCCAAATCAACCTGCTCAACCACCATGCCGCCAAGCGCCTGCGCCAGTTGCGGGAACAGTTGAGGCTAAGCCGTCCGAAGTTTGCCGCCCAGCTCGGCATTCCGCCCACCACGCTCAAGAACTACGAACTGGGATACCGCGAGATCGGGGGTGGCCTGTTCCTGCTGATCGCCAACCACCCGGAGCTGAAACGCCATCTCGCTTGGTTGCTGACCGGTATCGCCACGCCGGAGGTGCAGGCATGAGCAAGATCTTCCATCCCATATCCGAGCAGGAGGCGCTGGCCGAGTTGCCGCGCCTGCGCCAGCGGCTCACCGCCAAAGCCCGCCACTCCTCATGTCTCAGGGGAACGGAGGGTAAAACCTTGTTAGCCCAGGCAAAGCGTGCCCTGCGCTGGCATCAGCTATTTCTCAGCATCAACCGGAGGGCCTGCCAATGAGCGACATCATCAAGATTGCCCGCCAGGCGCCCAAAGTGGTCGAGGGGCTGCTGGCCGATATGTTCGCCGCCAATGCAGAAGATAACCGCATCGCCCTGGGCGGGGTTTACTCCGGCCAGCAGTACATCCAGCTGCAGTTGGTTGCGACCAGCAACCCGGCTGATTTGCTCGATGATGACGGCGACGAGGACGATGAAGAGGCGGCCGCACTCCCCGCACACAACCCGCTGACCACCCACTGGCTGGCAGCCCGCGCCGAGTTTATCGCCGCCGGCGGTGAGGCCAGAGGCGATCGGGATATCCCCCGGGAGCTGCTGGCACTCGGTGCGGTGCGCTCTGTCTATTGGCTGGCCCTCGGCCAGGGTGCAACCGCGCTGGCCAAAGAGATCGGCGAGTGGTGGCACGAGTGCGCGCCACTGCATGGACAAGGTGAGGTGATCAAGTGACTCATCACCTGCAGCAGGAACTGACCAGCCAGATGCATCGCTGGCAAGAGACCTATCGGGAAGACGCAGCACGGCTGCGTCTTTATCAACGGGAGCTGGCCCATGCGCGCCGGCTACCTGCCCGCCCCCACGTCAGCATCAAGCTGTTGCTGCGTCAGTGCGCGGCCGCTCGGCGAATGAAAAACCATGCCCAGCAGCGCATCAGTGGATGCCTGTTTCGCATCAAGACGTTATCCGCTTAACGCATGACCAAGCTCACCACCCGGCTGCCGCTGTCGAGAAAAGCACAGCTGCAGCGCGTCAACACCCTTTGCAACTCTCTGCCCGGCGTCAACTTTGACGCCGTTTTCGGCGGCCCACGCGGCCAATACGATCTACTCTGGGCCATCCAGCTGCTCGATGGCCTCTCCCCCGAGTTAACCCGCGACCTGTTCAAGCAGTACGCACGGCGCCGCAAGGATTGCAGCTTCACCCATTGCCGAGCGGCCAATATCTGGCTGCGTGAGCGAACCCGCTGGGTGCGCCAGTTGCTCCACTCCATACCGGTCAACCCAAGGGAGATGCGCGATGAAGACGGCCGCAAGAAGGTAGCCCACCAGTTCGCCAACCAGACCGCAGCTATTTACAAGAACATCGAACAGGGCATTAAAGACGGAGCCGAGCCGGATCTGCTGCGGACCTGGGCCCTGATGCGCCAGCCGGCCGATCAGTGGGGCTTTATCGGCAAGATGCCCAAGTTCAAATCCGACGAGGTGCGGGATAACTGGATCCTGAGCGTGCTGGTGCGCCTGCTCTCTGCCAAGTGGTGGGAGAAGCGCGTCAGCCGCTGCTGGGATCGGCTGCAGGAGCAGATCAACATTCTGCTCGGCAAGGTGCGCAAGGGGGTGTCGGCTTATATATCGAACGCCACCATGAAGGTGGTGCGCGAACGCAAGCGGGCCATGATGCGCTGGCTGGCCGAGTCGGAAGTGGTCAACGAGCAGTATGACCTGGTCGTGTCGATGAAGGATTGCTGGGAGGCCAGCAACGCCAACCCAGTGAACCGCCGCAACGAAATGATGGTGCGTGCTCGGGGGTTCAATGACTATGCCGAAGAGCAGGGTCATGTAGGGGTCTTCTTCACCTGGACTGCGCCGAGCCGTTTTCATGCCTGGACACAAAAACACAACGGCAAAGCGGTAGAGAACAAACGATATCAAGGGGCCACGCCGCGGGAAACCTGCGCCTATCTGGCCAAACTCTGGAGCCGCGCCAGAGCTGCCCTCAAACGGTGGAACGCCCCCGTTTATGGATTTCGCGTGTGCGAGGCTCACCACGACGGCACCCCGCACTGGCACCTGCTGCTATTTATGCGCCCGGAAGATCGCAACCGGGTGATCGGCATCCTGCAACGCTATGCCCTGACCGACGACCACGACGAGCTGGTACGGGATATCAAGGGTGCCCCACCCTTTACCGACTTTACTCCCCGCTTTGACTGGAAAGAGATAGACCCGGCCAAGGGGGATGCTGCGGGCTATATCGCCAAATACATTGCCAAGAACATCGACGGCGCCTACCTGGACGATGACGAAGAGGCTGGCACCGCCGCCGATGAGGGTGCCCTGCATGCCGTGGCCTGGGCCAGTTGGTGGGGCATTCGTACCTTCCAGCAGATCGGAGGTGCCCCGGTGGGAGTATGGCGCGAGCTGCGCCGCATCAGCAACGCCAAGAAGCATGCCGATCTGGTTGGCCCACCCAAGCCAGTGCTGCAAGACCCGCGCTTTGAGGCCGCCCGCTTTGCCGCAGATAACGGCATCTTTCGCTGCTATCTGCACGCCATGGGCGGCGCACTGGCAACCCGTGCCGAACACCCCATCAAGCTGGCCCACCTTATTGAGGAGCAGGCCAACTGCTATGGCGAAGACATCAAGCGCCTGATGGGCCTTACCTCCGCTCGCCTTGGCATCAAGACCCGCCTGCAAGGGTGGGAGATTGTGCCCGCCGGCACCCATGAAGCCAGGAAAGCCGCCGAGGCAGCAGCGAGGGGGGTTGGGGTTAAGACGGGCGACAGCCCGGCACCTTGGAGCTCTGACAATAACTGTACGCGGCCCGCTCCTGATGCCTTCGCAGACCAGATCATGAGGGAACAGTGGGGGTTATCGCCCTTTTCCATTGAGCGATTAAGGGCTGGTGCCAGCGTCAGCACGGACGGCTTCACCCTCTGGCTGGAGAACGGCCAGGTGCAATCGTGCAGATCACTTCCAAGCGAGCCGGATTGGCAGCCTGAGGGCCTGGAGCGATTAGAACAGAACCCGCCGGATGAATACGCGGTACCGGAAGGGGACCAGGACTGGCCAATGCTGATTGAGTTGTGCGGCGAGGTCTACCAGGCACAAGGCCACGCCGGGGCACACCGCTGGATCGAGATGCTGCCGCAGCCCTATCAGTCAGAGATGTGGCGGGTGCTGGAGGGGCTGGATGCGCCAAAATGGCGGCAAGAAAGCCCCGAGAGTAGCGGTCACTAGGGGCTGGGGGAATGAATGGTTTGATGGCTTACTTAGGTAACGATACCTATTCACCTAATTTAGGTATCATTCAAAATTGACATCATTATTATCCCATGTATCTCCAGTTAAAAAAGCTATAGATACCTCTCTTTATTTTGTTTGTTAAATATATTTCAAATAGCATAGCAAAAAAATATGAAACAACATTGGAAAAAATAAATGCAGTAAAGAATACAGTGTAACCACCACCATAGCGAGTCACTAGAAAATCAAATATTGAATAGTGGATCAAATATAAAGAATACGAATAGCTTGCTAAAAATGTAGATACTCGTACTACAATAGCATTGAAGTTAAACCTTGTAGAAATCTCAACAAGCAAAACAATCACACCAGCAATATACAAAGCAAACAAATAATCATATTCTTGCAGATCACTCATCACCCTGTAACAGGCCATTACCACAAGAGCAATCATCATTATAAACATACTTATAACACTGACGCTTTTTAATATCGCACGTTCAAATATGTAGTAAATCATCACACCATAGACCCAGTACAAGGTCAACCCATTGCCTCTTCCACCAATTAAATTATACATTGGTACAATTGACAAAAACACAATAAAAAAATAGACGAAAGCATTCTTGCTTTTATTTTTTAAAGTAAAAAAAAGTGCGCCAACAAAAAGATATATCCACCACTCAATTGCAACTGTCCATAGCGGCCTAGCAGAACCGAAACTGGTCACAAAATTTATAAACGGATAATCTTGGAGCATAAAAACATTAGATATAAATGTTTTTACATTAAATGCCTCATTGTAAGCATATAAGGAACCATTAATTGACTTACTAAAAAAATCAATCACAACAATGAAAATAAGAACTGGAATAAATGACGTATATATTCTAACAAACCTATCAACAAAGTAGTGAGAGAAACTATAATCATCTCGATATGACTTTCGACCTAAGCTGTATGAGATAACAAACCCAGAGAGAATGAAAAATATAACGACAGCAATATTTTGCACCCACGGAAAGTTGGGTTGATGAAATTTTAATGCAACTCCACAAAATGAAATTCCATGGCCTATCACTACCAACTGAGCAGATATACCTCTAATTAAGTCTAATATTGAAGAGTTGCTTCTAGATAGTTTTCTTTCCAATTTAGCCCCTGAATTACACAACGCACGAAAACCATCCAATAAACTGTAGGTTTTACTGCAGATTTAATATTTTGCGCATATTATACACTCTTTTTACTTTATGTAGCCATATATTATATTCATACAGGCTCACGGAGATGAGTGAACGGCTATTACTCATCAATGAGAAGACATGACTCGATAGAGGCATATGAGTTGCGGCAGATTATCTGTGGGCGCTATTGCGCCCCCAGTCCTTTCAGTACCAGCTGCCGACCTTCTGGTGTCAGCGAACCCATCAAGCTCAGTACCAGCTGGTTGGTGGTTTTGGCCGAGGGGCTTAGGGTGTGGGCGAACGACAAAGTGGCCACCCAGCTGTGGCCACACTCTGCATCAGTGCACTGGCAGTAGAGATCCGAGACATCATCGCTCAGTCGGTTGGTCTTGGTAATGCGGCCCCGCTGGCCACACACTTTGCAATAAACCCGCATTACGCCCCCTTTTCTATCCAAATCAACAGCCTATCTTGCCATAGCAAACACTGTTTGTTTATACAGTTGAACCGATATTCTCCCGAAAATCGACCCAGAGGGAACGAGGGAGTCCCGCGCTGTTGATGGCATCCTGGATAAGCTCGCACAGCGGCAGCACCTCGTTGCGGGCATAGGTGGCGTCGTACTTCTCAGGGTCTCCTAGCCCTCCCCCGCCATTGGTCGGAATGATCCCCGCCAGCGCCGCCGGAAAACGGTGAGAGGTCAGTACATCTTGGGCGGTGATCCCCTTGATGGCCGCGAACTCGTCCTTGGTGGCGATATCCCCCACCGGGATCAGCTTGATGCCATCGGGCTTGCCGTCCGGGATGTTGACGAACATGGAGCGGAAATTCCCCACCCCCTTGCTGCTGGCGATCATCTCCTTCATCTCCTCCTCAGTGTCGTCGTCCATGTTCGGGTCGGTGGCGTAAAAGATGAAGCCCATGTGGGCGCCGTTGAGGAAGTATTTGCGCCGAAACAGGGTGGCATCCTGGTTGAGCAGCGCCGACTGCAGGCCGCCCAGATAGTCGGGCATGCCGTAGATCTGCTGCTCGGGATCGTACTGGGCCAGCCAGATGACATCCTCCGGTCGGTAAATCAGGTTCGGCTTGCCCTGCTGCAGATAGACAAAGCAGCCATCTTCCCGCCGGCGCAGGTAGACGCTGGAGAGCGGCAGCAGCCCCACTACCTGGTTAAACCCATTGCGCAGCTTGAGCAAGCCCGCGTCCCCGAACTGCAGGTAGTTATGGGCAAAGGCGGTGACCGTGGTGCGCTGGTTGGTGAAGCGTCCTGCCACCATGTTGCGGCGCGCCATCAGGATGGCCCCGTGGTGGGCATTGGCCCGCACCACCTTGGCCAGCCCTTTGCGCTCGATGGGCGGCTGGTAATACTCGCCATAGGGGTTGTAAAACACCCCGGTGTAATCGGTCATCCAGGCCGTGGGATCGATGGCCTCCGGCATGCTGAACTCCACCGCGCTCTTTGTTGGGGCGGTCGCCAGGGCTGGTTGGGATTTGTGTCGCTTGGTCATGCTGCCTTTCTCTCCTGGCTGGTTGCCCAGGTGGATTTACGTTTGCGGGTGGTATCGAGCGGCTCGTTGGCCACGGCGTGGGCGATGGCAAAAAACACGTCAGCGTGACCGGTCACATTGTCCCGGGCGGCCCGAAACGTCATCTGGCCGCCGCCGGTGGTGCTGCGCTTGATAGCGAGGAACGCCAGCGGTATATCCCGATCCGCGCTGTCCCACTCGATGCGGTTTGCCTCCACCACGTCGATCATCTTGAGCACCAGCCGCGATTTGCTTTCGATGCTGTAGTTGATGGGGTGGCATATGCCTTTGAAGGTGGGCTTCAAGAGGTCATAGACCCCGGCACCGATGCCGGAGACATCGACCCCCAGATACGTGACCCGAAACTTCTTGGCGATGCGTTCAATCTCCTGCGCCTGGTACTGGAAGTTAAGCCCGCGCCAGTAGTGCTTCTCGAGCACCCGAAAGCGCTCACCGGCCACCATGGGCGGCGCCACCACCAGGGTAGCGTTGTCGCGGGTACGGCTCGGGTCGTAGCCCATCCACACCTCGCGACGGCCGAACGGATCCGGCCGCCCGGGCTTGTAGTCCTCCCAGCGGCTGGGGTCTACCCCGGCCCGCTCCATGTCCTGGAACTTGAACACCGACAACGCATCGTCGATAAAGCGGCACATGTAGAGGCGATCAAACACCTCCTCCGGGTACTCGTCTTTGAGCTCCTCGATGTCGATGAGGTTACAGCCGAGGCGAATGGCATCTTCGATGGTGATGACGTAACGCCACTGCCGATCAGGGCAGACGTGGCCGCCATCACGCAGGTCATGTTCGCCCGGGAAGTCGATGGCCACCCGGCTCGGGCGCTGGCCCTTCCAGCGATCCCCGGTCCAGAACCGGTACGCTTCGTGAACCTTGCTCGACGGGGTCGAGAAGTAGGTCTTGCGCCAGCGCGATTGGGTCGCCATGGCGCTGGCCACGTCGGAGAGCTTCTCGAAATTGGGGATCCAGAAATACTCGTCGATGTAGACGTTGCCGGAGCGGGACTGGGCGCTGTTGGAGTTGGTGGAGCAAAAATGCAGCTCGGCGCCGTTCGACAGGACGATGGGGTTACCGGTCAGGGTGACGCCGAGGAAAGTCAGGGCAATCTTGCAGATGTAGGAGCGAAACACCTCAGCCTGGGCGCGGGTAGCTGACAGGAAGATCTGGTTGCCGCCGGTCAGTACCGCATCTTCCAGCGCCTCGCCGGCGAAGTAGTAGGTCATGCCGATCTGGCGGGATTTGAGGATATTGCGGGTGCGCGGCAGTGCCGGGTCGTTCTTGGCCTCCCTGCAACGCAGCTGATAGCCAAACAGGGTGCCCAACCACTCGGCAAAGTCTGCCTCCGTCAGTTGGCCGACCTCGTTCTTGCCCTTCTTACCGCCCTTCCCCTTGCGGCCACCCTCCTGGCCACCGCGCCCGCGTGGGGTTCTCTGTGGAGCGGGTTCCTCTCCCCCTTCACTTTGGGCTCTGAGGGCCTGCTGGCGCTCGGCCCACTTGATGGCCTTCTCTTTGAGGCTGACATGGTGGCCGATAAGCCGGTCCAGTTCGTCCAGCTCGGCGCTGGTTTTCTTCTCTCGCCCGAGCAACGACTGCACCCGACGGGCAATAGCATCCTCCACCGCCTCTTCGGTCAGCAGGTCACGCCAGCCGTACTTCTCGGCCCAGAAGTAGACCACGCGGCAGGAGTTAAGCCCCAGTTCGTCCTTGATCTCCTGGGGTGTCCATCGTTTAAGGTAGAGTCCCCGCGCGGCATTGCGGATCTCTTCGGGATACGCCACGGCGCCTCCATCAGGTGAATGATGGCGCCATCATAGCCAGCCCCTCCCCTTGCTTATCTCACTGATGTTCCACGTAATTCGGATATCCCGCTGGATCCGAATCGCCACGAACACAACTGGATGAAACCCCCTAGCCGACCCGATAGCCTGACCCCGCATCTATTGGGAGCAGGCATGAGCGCAACAACCTTGAGAACAGATTGGGTCTGTATCGCCACCGAAGGCAAATCGGTGGACGGGCGGGATATTACCCGCGACTGGCTCACCGATATGGCCGAGACCTACGATCCCGACTTCTACACGGCCTTGCTGTGGCCGGAGCACGATCGCTGGTCAAACTTCGGCGTGGTGCAGGCGCTCAAAACCGTGGAGGTCGATGGCAAGCTCAAGCTGTACGCCATCCTCTGCCCGAATCGCGATCTCATCTACTACAACCAGAACGGCCAGTACCAGTTCTGCTCCATCGAACCCTTCGAGAACTTCGCCGACACCGGGCGCACCTACCTGTTTGGCCTCGGCGTCACTGACGAGCCGGCAAGCATCGGTACCACGCGCCTCAAGTTCAACTCCAAGCACAGACGCCACACCATCGGCACCAGCGAACAGCTGGATCTCTCCGCGTTCAAGCTCCCCAAGCACGAGAAGGCCGATGGCCTGATCGCCAAGTTTTTCAGCTTCCTGGCCAGCCATGGCGAGCAAGCGCCCATGACTGCCCCCAGCCAACCCGAGGATGAGGAAATGAAACCAGAACAGTTCGATCAGATGCTGGGGGCCCTTAACGGCCTTGGCACCAAGATCGATGCCTTCAGCGCAAAGCTGGAAGCCAAACCGGCCAACGACGACACCACCCAACCGGTCACCGAGCCCGCAAAGGTGGAGGAGCAACCCGGCATCACCACCGAGCAGTTCAGCAAGCTGGAACAGACCCTGGCCAGCCTGACCGACAAGTTCGGCGAGCTGAACAGCAAGATCGACCAGTTCTCTGTCGAGAAGCCGGGCCAGCGCCCGGACGCCCTCGGCGGTGACGATACCCCCGCAGTCTATTAAGGAGCGACCGTGAGCCAGACCCTTACCGTCCAGGCCATACAGCGCCTGGAGCAATACAGCAATGCCCTGGCCAAGGCCTACGGCATCCCCGTCAACGCGTTGGCCAAACAGTTCAGCGTCACTGGTCCGGTGGAAACCGGCCTGCGCGCCGCGCTGCTCGCCTCCGTCGAGTTCTTGGGCCTCATCACCTGCCTCGACGTCGATCAGATCAAGGGCCAGGTAGTGCAAGTGGGCATCGGCAAGCTGTTCACCGGCCGCAAGAAGGATGGCCGCTTCAACGGCAAGATCGGCGTCGCCGGCAACACCTACGAGCTGACCGAGACCGATTCGTGTGCCTCGCTCGACTGGGCGACCCTGTGCGTCTGGGCCAACGCCGGCAGCGAGGGCGAGTTCCTGCGCCTGGTGGGCGATTTCATCAACAAGGCGTTTGCCTTGGACATGCTGCGCGTCGGTTGGAACGGCGTTGAAGCGGCTGACGACACCGACCCGAAAGCTCATCCGCTGGGCGAGGACGTTAACAAAGGCTGGCACCAGCTGGCCCGCGAGTGGAACGAAGGCAGCCAGATCATCAAGGCCGAGGCCGGCAAGAAGATCCACTTCGACCCGGACGGCAAGGGGGACTACAAGACCCTGGACGAGATGGCCTCCGACCTTATCAACACCACCATCGATCCGCTGTTTCGCCAGGACCCGCGTCTGGTCGTGCTGGTCGGCACCGACCTGGTGGCCTCGGCTCAGGCCAAGCTCTACAGCGAAGCCACCAAGCCGACCGAGCAGATCGCCGCCCAGAAGCTGGCCGAATCCATCGCCGGGCGCAAGGCCTACATCCCGCCCTTCTTCCCGGGCAAGCGGATGGTGGTGACCACCCTCGACAACCTGCACATCTACACCCAGCGCGGTACCCGCAAGCGCAAGGCCGACGATAACCAGGACAAGAAGTGCTTCGATAACCAGTACTGGCGGATGGAAGGCTATGCCATCGGCGAATACCTGGCCTATGGCGGGTTTGAAGAGGCCGACATCGAGATCGGTGCCGCCCCCACTGCGCCGAGCGAGTAAGCCATGAGCTCACCGGGTCAACGCCACAAGCAACGGGTGCAAGCCATGCAGGGGGCCGCGCAGGCCGCCTGCACAGGCATGGCCACCGGTGCGGTGGCGGACAGCCTGCACCTGCAGATGATTGCCCTGGAACAGGACATCGTGCGGCTGCGCAAGCTGGCTCGCATCGGGGACCGGGTGAACATGAAGCGCAGCGAGCTGATGCCCAAATACCGCCCCTATGTGGAGCGCTATCTGGCCGCAGTCAGTGAGTCCGGCCAGCCCTATCAAAACGAGCTGTTTCAGCTGCTCACCGTCTGGGCCTTCGATGTGGGGGATTTCGACACCGGTATCGCCTGGGCCGAGCTTGCCATTGCTCAAGGCCAGCGCACCCCGAGCAACATCAAGCGAGACTGGGCCCACTTCGTGGCCGACACCGTGCTGGAGTGGGCCGAGAAGCAAGCGGCCGAGGGTCATGCCGTCGAGCCCTGGTTCTCCCGGGTGTTCGACAAGGTGCGGGGTGACTGGCGCCTCAACGAGCGACTCACCGCCAAGTGGTTCAAGGCTGCGGGCTGTCTGCTGCTACGTGACCAGGACGGCCAGCCGCGGCCGAGCGCCGTGGGGGATTCCGCCACGCTGGAGCAGGCCGACCACTGGCTGGCCCAGGCAGAGAAGCTGCACAGCAAGGTGGGGGTCAACACCCTGCGCCAGAAGATTGCCATGCGCCTGCGGGTGCTCAATCCCGAATAACGAACCGTCTCTCCGCGCCGTCGCACCCCGGCGCGAATGCCATGGACCGCCTCTGGCGAACCCAGCGGCAATTGCGTGGCTACAGGGGTGCACCTATTCAACCAGCGAGGTCACTGATGTTTGCAGGCAAAGAGTTCGACTACAGCGCCGCCACTATCCGCAATGACGGGTTTTGGCCCGATGTGGCCGTGGCCGATTTTGAGCGCCGTCGCGCCCTGCCTGCCGACCTTGACCCGCAAACCACCGGCGCCGCACTGCTGGCGGCCATCTCGGAAATCAACCTGCAGTTGGCGATGCGCCAGGCCGCATTGATGGCCGAGGGCTATGCCTGCGCCGCCGAGGTGCCGGGGCCAAGCCTGCAAGGTGGCTCTAACGCCGGCAGTAATGCCCTGACCGAGCAGTATCTGGCCGCGGTGTTTGCCAGCGCCAAGGCGGCCCTCTTGCCGGAGTTCGCCAGCGTCACCGAGCGGCCGGCCGCCAACAACCTGGCCGAGCGGGCACCGGAGCAACGGGCCCAACTACTGGCCGAAAGTCAGCAACTGGTGCGCAGCATCAAGGGCAAACACCGGGCGGGGGTGTCGTTGATATGAGTAAAGAGATGAGTGAACAGCAGGCCCAGGGCTATTTCCTGCACGCCCTCCACGCCGAGCTCAACCGGGTGTTGCCGGCCAAGTGCCGCAAGTCCCTCGACAGCTGGATGGAGAACGGAACGATCCGGCTCGAATCCCGCAACATGGGCCCGACCGGCGTAGACGTGGCCTGGCTCACCTATCAGGCGGTGTTCATCGTGGAGCAGCTGCCCTTTCGTGAACTGGATCCGGCCATCGTGTTGGCCGCGGTGGCCGCCTGGGTGCAGGAGCACGACTCGTTTCGTGAACAGTTTGAGCTGGCCGACCCGGAATACGCGGTAACCCCGAACGATGAGAAGAGCGCCGATCTCGAGATCCAGCTCGCCTTTACCGAGCCGCTGCGCCTTATCGAGCACCCGAGCGGCCCCATCAACTGGCTCGGCAAGCGCTGGCAGGTTGCCCCCTATGAGATCTGGGTGGCCGACCACATCGACATGAACGTCGGTGACACCGGCCATCACCAGGTAGGTGACCCGGCATGATCACCATCACCCTGGACGCTCGCCGCAGCCAGGACCAGCTCAACCTGCTGGCCCTGCCGCCCCAGAAACGCAAGCGCCTGGTGTGGCGCGCCGCGGCCGAGCTCAAAAAGCTGGCGGCCCGTCATGTGCGCCAGCAACAAGATCCCAACGGCAAGCCTTGGGCTCCGCGCAAGCGGGGCAAACGCAAGATGCTGCGCAGCCTGCCCAAGCTCTTGGAGATCCACGCCCCCAGCCAGGATGTGGCCGAGCTCGGGTTCAAACGGGGGACGATGAACGCCCACGCCGGGGTCATCGCCAACACCCACCAGAAGGGGCACACCTACCAAGTGACCGCGGCCAGCCGGCGCCGCATAGCGAGCAGCGAGGGCGGCAAACTCAAACCCGCGACCAAGGCGCAGGCCCGCAAGCTGCGCGAGCTCTGCTTCAAGCGCCCGGGGGCGCGCAAAGGGTCATACCGCTCGGCGTCGCTTGGCTGGATCACCGGCAATCTCAACTACGCCCAGGCGGGATTGCTCATCAGGAAGCTCAAGGATGAACCGGTGAAAGCGAGCTGGGAGATTGAGCTCCCTGCCCGCCCGTTCCTCGGTGCCAACGCCAAACAACGGGAGCAAGCCTTTGCCCGCGCCCTGCAGAGCATCGACTACGGCTGGGACGTCAACAAGCAAGAGATGAAGGGGAAATAACGCCATGTGGCCTTATGTACAGATCAACAACTTGAACCAGATGCAGGGGCCCGTGACCGAGGTCGAACGCCACCTGCTGTTTGTCGGCACGGCGCCAAGCAATACCGGCAAACTGCTTTCCCTTAACACCCAGAGTGACTTTGACCAGCTGCTGGGCGAGCCCGCCTGCGCGCTCAAGACCAACCTGCAGGCAGCCATGGCCAACGCCGGCCAGAACTGGACGGCCGCCGCCTTCGTGCTGCCCACCGATATGGAGTGGCAAGAGGCGGTGCGCGCGGCCCAGAAGACCCATTCCTTTGAAGGGGTGGTGGTGCTCGGGCAAGAGTGGGACGAGGCGAAGATCAACGCCGCCCATGCGCTGAACCAGGAGCTGATCGCCAAGTGGGGTCGCTGGCAGTTCATGCTGCTGGCGGTCGCGGGGATCAATGCCGCCGAGAAGGATGACCAGAGCTGGAGCGACTACGAGGCGGCCCTGGTCACCCTGCAAGATGGCATCAAGGCAGAGTCCGTCACCCTGCTGCCGCAGCTGTGGCCAAACCTCGCCGGCGCCTATGCCGGTCGCCTGTGCAACCGGGCGGTGAGCATTGCCGATACCCCGTGCCGGGTTAAAACCGGCGCCCTGGTCGGCCTTGGCAACAAGCCCAAAGACAAGGACGGGATCGAGCTACCGCTGGCCACCCTGCAGACCCTGGAGCAGAACCGCTTCTCGGTGCCGATGTGGTACCCGGACTATGACGGCATCTACTGGGCCGATGTGGTACCCGGACTATG
Organism: Aeromonas sp. HMWF016; assembly: GCF_963878195.1. Taxonomy (NCBI): domain Bacteria; kingdom Pseudomonadati; phylum Pseudomonadota; class Gammaproteobacteria; order Aeromonadales; family Aeromonadaceae; genus Aeromonas; species Aeromonas sp. HMWF016. The sequence continues at coordinate 38,105 of NZ_CAWNWX010000007.1, read as the reverse complement.
ACGGCATCTACTGGGCCGACGGCCGCACCCTGGACGCCGAGGGCGGTGACTACCAGGTGATCGAAAACCTGCGGATGGCCTACAAGGTGGCGCGCCGGATGCGGGTCCGCGCCATCGCCCGCATCGGCGATCGTTCGTTCAACTCCACTCCGGGCAGCACGGCCGCCGCCATTCTTTACTTTGGCAAAGACCTGCGCGAGATGGCCAGGACCACCACCATCAACGGCCAGCCGTTCCCGGGCGAGATCACCTCCCCCCAGGATGGCGATATCGCTGTCCAGTGGACCGACAAAAACCACGTCTCCATCTACGTGGTGATCCGCACTGTGGACTGCCCCAAGGGGATCACCATCAACATCATGCTCGATCTGAGCCTCACCAATGGGGAGGGCTAACCCATGACCAGACGCATTTCAGGGCAGAGCTTCGACATTGAACTGCTGGGCACCATGGTTCACGTCGAGAAGGCCAGCCTCACTATCACCGACAGCAGCGCCGTGGCGCAAACCCGCGGCATTCCTGACGGCTTTGTGGATGGTGAGGTATCGGCCGAGTGCGAGTTCGAGCTCGATGCCAAGAACTTCAAGCTGCTGAGCGATGCCGCCAAACGGGCCGGCAGCTGGCGCGGGCTGAAACCGGACGATGTGCTGTTCTACGCCGACACCGGCGACGAAACCATGAAGGTGGAGGCCTTCGGCGTGAAGCTGCAGATCGCCGACCTGCTCGACATCGACCCCAAGGGGGGCAGCAAGGGAGTGCACAAGCTCAAGGGCATCGTCACCTCCCCCGATTTCGTTCACATCAATGGCGTGCCGTACCTCTCAGATGACGACACTCGCCACCTCAAAGGGTAAGGAGGCCAGGTGGACGATATCGACCGCGCAAACAGCCACGCCGCCCGAATGCTGGCCGTGCATCTGGCCAACCAGGTGGGCAAAGGGCGCTACCAGGGGGAGAGCCGCCACCACTGCGAAGAGTGCGACGACCCCATCCCGGCAGCACGCCGTCAACATGTGCCGGGGGTGCGGCTGTGTGTCCCCTGCCAGAGCCGCGCCGAGCGACGCGGGCAATAACGAGAACGGGATATGAACCCTATGCCGAACAAAGACCCCACCCTCTGGGCCGCCCTGATGGCCTGGCTGATGGACAACTGGCCCGCCGTGTCCGGGGCATTGCTGGCGCTGAGCATCTCCTTCATGCGCATCACCTATGACGGCGGCAGCGGGCGCCGCCGTCTGATCGAATCCACCCTGTGCGGCCTCATTACCCTGGCCGCGGCGTCGGGCACCACCCTGCTCGGCGTCCCCTATGAGGCGGCCCCCTTTATCGGGGGTGTGGTGGGGCTGCTTGGGGTGGACATCATCCGCGAAAAGGCCAAGACCGTGCTGAACAAAAGGGGGAACAACGATGCCGCGTAGTCACTGCCACCCGCAGGTGGCCGCGTTTCTCGACATGCTGGCCTATGCCGAAGGCACCAAAGGCCGGGGCGATGACGGCTACAACAAGTTGGTCAATCCGGCGGGGTTCTTTGAGAGCTACGCCACCCACCCGAACGTGCTGGTGCAGGTCAACAAGACTCTGAGCAGCACCGCGGCCGGCCGCTATCAGTTCCTGTCAAAACACTGGGCCCACTACCGCGACCAGCTCGGTCTGCCTGACTTTGGCCCCGCGTCGCAAGACAGCTGGGCAATCCAGCTTATTCGCGAGCGCAAGGCGCTGGACGATGTGCTCAAGGGGCGTATCCCCCAAGCGGTGGCCAAGTGCGCCAACATCTGGGCCAGCCTGCCGCGGGCCGGTTATGGTCAGCGCGAGCACCAGCTGGCTGACCTGCTGGCCAAATTCACCGAGTTTGGCGGGGTACTGGCATGAGCACCTTCAAGGCACTGCTCTCCAATGTGCTGCTGGTCCTGGTGCTAGTGATGGGCGCCGCCCTGTTTCTTGGCAGCCGGATGCTGGAGAGCCGTAGCAAGGCGCTCGCCACCGCCAACGAGACTATCAACACCCTGCAGCAGACCACCGAGCTGCAGGCCAGCCAGCTGGTGACACTACAGCGCGATGCCGAAGGGCTGCGCACGTTGCTGGGTACCCAGAACGCCGCCATGGCCGAGCTAGACCAACAGAACAGGAAAACAGCCTATGAACTGGAACAAGCCTTGGCCACGCCACCGGAAGGCCGCCCGAACTGCGCTAGTGAGCCTCTGCCTGTTGGCGCTCTGCGCCTGCTCCAGCCAGCCCACAACCGAGGTGCAAACCAAGGTGGTCAAGCGGCTGCCGCCGCCGGGGCTGGTACCAAACTGCCCGGAACCTGAATTCACGGGGACGACATACGGCGATGCCGTGCGGTTTATCCCCACCCTGCAGATGGCGCTGCGCCGCTGCCAAACCCAAATCAACACCCTGAACCACTGGATTGAACAAGAGGAAACCACCCCATGACCACACCCATCATCACCCTGGACGTCGCCGGCAAAGAGCTGAAATTCGCCCCCACCATGGTGGCCTACAACGGTTTTATCAATGACATGATGCCAAGCGACAAGGTGGCACCGGCCCACAACTACCTGAAGAAGATCGTCTGCCAGGAGAGCAAAGAGGCGCTTGATGAGTTGCTCAAACGCCCGGGCGCGGCGCTGCAGCTGGCGGGCGCCATTAACCAGCAGTTCGCCCCCGACTTGGAGATCACCGTAAAAAACTGACGGCGCGCGCCGAGGCCATCGAGCGCAATCACCTGGAGCAGGCGCTGGCACTGCGGCGCCACTACCTGCCCCACGACGATGACGACATCGACAGCCTGGCCCGCGCCCTCTGGTTAGACCGACACGCCCGGGAGTCCTACGCCGCTGCGGTGGCCGAGGGCATCGCCAACGCATTCAACGGATAACGACCTATGGCCTGGATGGAAAAATTGATGATGCAGGTGGCTTTGGTGGATCAGGTCACCAAGCCCCTTGCTGGCATCAATGCCCAGATGGACAAGGTCAGCAAGGCCGGCCGCCAGGGCTGGAGCAGCATGGCGATGGGGGCTACCACGGTGGCCGCCGGCGGCATGGCGATCCAGTCTGCCCTGGGCCCTGCCATCGAGATGGACCGGGCGCTGGCCGAGGTGGCCTCGCTTGATGTGCAAAAGGAGGTGCTCGGGGCGCTGGGCCGCGAGGCGTTGAAGCTCTCTATCCAGTACGGGGAGTCGGCCACCGAGATTGTCCGCTCCTCCTACGATATCCAGTCGGCGATTGCGGGGCTCGAAGGTAACGAGCTGCCCGCCTTCACCCGCGCCTCCACCACTCTGGCAAAGGCGACCAAGGCCGACACCGCCACCATCACCAACTACATGGGCACCATGTACGGCATCTTCGAGCAGCAGGCCAAGCAGATGGGCAAGGCCAACTGGGTCGAGGATGTGGCCGGCAAGACCGCGCTCGCGGTGCAGCTGTTCAAAACCACCGGCCAAGGCATGGCCGATGCGTTCGGGGCAATCGGCGCCAACGCCACCGCCGCCGGCATTGCAATGGATGAGCAGTTCGCGGTGCTCGGCCAGCTGCAGGCCACCATGAGTGGCGGCGAGGCCGGTACCAAGTTCAAGGCGTTTTTGGCGGGTGTCGGCAATGCCCAGAAGGCGCTCGGTATCCAATTCACCGATGCCGCGGGCAACATGCTGCCGGTGCTCACCATGCTGGACAAGCTCAAGGCCCGCTATGGCGACACCCTGAGCGTGGCCGAAGGGGACGAGCTCAAGAAGGCGTTTGGCTCGGATGAAGCGGTCAGCATGATCAAGCTCTTGATGACCAACACCAAAGGGCTCGCCACCAACATCAATGCGCTGGCCAACACCCACGGCATGGGCAAGGCTGAGCAGATGGCTGCCGCCATGACCGACCAGTGACAGCGGGTCGAGCAAGCCTGGTTTGCCATCCGCGCCGCCGCGTTCGGGGTGGTGCTGCCCGCCATCAATGCCGTGATGAGCGTCTTTGCCGATGGCGCCAACGAGGTGCTGCGCTGGACACACCTCTTCCCGAACCTGACCAAGGTCATCAGCTATGCCCTGCTGGCCATCGTGGGGTTGAGCATGGTCACCGGTACCTGGATGCTGATCGCCGGCTTGGCCAAGCTGGCCACCCTGGGGCTCGGCATCGCCTGGTCCATCATCACCGCCCCGCTTGCCCTGCTCAATGCCGGGATGGCGACCTTTCGCGCCATCCTGCTGGCCGTCAACATCGCCATGTATGCCAACCCTGTGGGCCTGATCGTGGCGGGTATCGTGCTGCTGATCGGTGCCGTGGCGGCAGCCATCTACTACTGGGACGACCTGAAAAAGAGCATGGCCGACTGGAGCGTGTTCAAGCTGCTCGGGCAGGCGGTGGATTGGCTGGTCGAGAAGCTGAACATGATCCCGGGCGTCAATATCGAGATGGGCAGCATGCCGGATCTCAACCTGCCCAATCAGGAGAACATCAACGCCCCCCTCGCCCGCTTTAGCCAGGGCAACCAAAGCCGCGTACCGGCGGGCGGGCTGGGCCAGCAGTTGATCCAGGCCAACGCGGCCGCGACCACTGCCAACCAGAAGCCGCCCAAGTACCTGAGCATCGGGGAGGTGCACATGCACAACCAGAACCCGATGACCCCTGAGCAGATGGCCGAGAACGCCTGGCTGGAGACCCCGTAATGAGCGACGCCAAGTACATCGACATTTTGGTGGTGAACGGCGCCTGGCTGCTCGATGCCGGCGGCCAGCCCCGTTACACCCAAGACCGCCACAGCATCGGTCAGGACATCAAGCACAGGATCATGGAGTCCGGGCTGGCTCGCAAGCTGATTGGCGAGCGCAGCCCGACCCTGCGCGCCGATGTGATGACCGAGATCGAGCTGCTGGTTGAGAACGACGAGCGACTGGTGCCCGGCACTATCGTGATCCGTGAAGAAGCCCCCGAGCGGGTGCTGGTCACTGCCCGCACCTATGAATTTGGCGATCTGGAGGTAACCCTGTGAACCTGCGCCCCAACGTGGATTTTATGGCCCTGCTTGCCGAGACCGGCGTGTCGACCACCGAGCAGGCCATGGAGGCCGAGCTGAAAAAAGAGGTGGAGGCCGCCGGTTCCCTTATCACCAACGACAGCGATGTGAGCCCCTTCTGGCGACTGGTGCGCGGCGTGGTGATCACCCCGGCACTCTGGCTTATCCGTACCCTCTTGGCGGGCCATGTGCTGCCCAACACCTTTGCCGCTACCGCCACCGATGCCTATCTCGACCTCAAGGCGTGGGATGTGGACCTGACCCGCAAGGGCGCCCAGAAAACCCGCGGGGTGATCAACTTCGTCAAAGTGAGTCCAGGCGAAGCGGTCACCATCCCGGCCGATATCTGGGTCAGTACCGAGCGCATCAGCGGCACCATCTACCGGGTCAAACCGCTGCAGGCGGTGGTGAGTCCGGCCGGCGAAGCGGTAGCCCGGGTGGTGTGCGAGGCCGAGTTCGCGGGCGCGGCCTGGAATCTGGCCCCGGGCTATTACAACCTGCTGAGCGAACCGGTCACCGGCATCCTGTCGGCCCGCAACGATGACAAGGAGTGGATCACCACCCAGGGCGCCGATGCCGAGAGCAACGATGCGCTGGGGCTGCGGATTCAGAACCAGTTCTCGGCAGTAGGCCGCTATCACATCGACGCGATTTACCGCTCGATGCTGGCAAGCGTCGCCGGCATTCGCGCCGATCACATCTTCTTCGAGCATGAGGCGCCGCGGGGCCCGGGTACTGCCAACGCCTACATCCTGCTGGAAGTGGGCGCTACCCCGGCCAGCCTGATTGCCCAGCTTAACGACTACGTGGGCCGCCAGGGCAACCATGGCCACGGCGATGACCTGTTTGTGATGGCGATGCCGGAGACCCAGCACAACCTCACCCTGGAGCTGTGGCCGGTGGCCAACCTCACCGATGAGCAGAAGGCGGCCCTCAAACTGGGCGCGGAATCGCTGGTCAAAGCGGCGTTTCGTCAGTCGGCAGATTTTCCGGCAGTGACCAGAACCTGGCCACAGGCAAGATTCTCTATCTCGCGACTGGGCAAAGAGCTGCATAGCCAGTTCCCGCAGCTGCTGAGCCTCAAGTTTGGGCAGGAGGATATCGTGTCGGGGATCTCCATCCCGCGCCTGAGCTCGCTGGAGGTCACCCTGCATGACTAATTCACCCCGCATCGATCACAACGCCAATGCCCCGGCCATGCCCAAGGTGTCTGCCCCGTGGTGGGAAGATGGCCAAACCATCACCGATGGCGTGAAAGAGCCTGCCTTTTTGGCACGCGGCATCATGGCGTTCTGGCAGTCAATCCGGCGCTGGTTGCTGGCACCGCTGGCTGAACAAGACCCGCTGACCTGCTCTCTCTCACTGCTCAACATGCTGGCATGGGAGCGGGACATTGCCCGCTTTGAATCTGAGCCGCTGGAGCTGTTTCGCAAGCGGGTCAAGTTCGCCTTTGTGAATGCCCGTGACGCGGGAGAGGTCGCAGGGTTCAAGCGCATATTCGAGCGCCTGGGCATCGGCTGGTGCGACATCCACGAACGGCAAGCCAGTGCGCCGTGGGACGTTATCACCATCGAGGTGACCGATAGCAGCATCGCCAACAACCAGAAGCTGATGGAAACGCTGATCCAGCATTATGGCCGCACCTGCCGCCGCTATCGCTTTCAGGTGGTTTACCCGGTCGCCGGTCACATCGGCTATGGCCAGTTTGATATGAGTCAGGAGGTCTTTGCCGCCCGCCTCACCCCGCACAAAGCCAAATATCGGCTGGCACCTGGACACATCCAGATGATCCAGCACGTCTATAGCGCAACGCTGAAAACCAAGGAGACACGATGAGCCAAGTCATCACCAACGCATTCGAGACCTATTGGCAAGGCTGCCTCACTGACCAGGTGCCGGTGGTGCTCGATGAGGTCGTGCTGGCGGATATTCCCAATCTGGATATCACCACCCCCATCGACCCGAATACCGGCCTGCCGCCGCAGGCGCAGATTGTCCATCGCCATCCGGTGGATCAGCGCGGCCGCATCAACAACAACGCTGTGGCGTACTCCATCGTGATGGATACCACCGTGGGCAACTTCTCATTCAACGCCATGTACCTCATCAACAAGGCCAGCGGCATGGTCGGGATGATTGTTTACAAGGGGCGAGAGACCAAAACCAAGACTGACCAGGCAACAGGTACCACCGGCAACAGCCTGGTGAAATCCATGTTGATGGAGTACGACCAAGCGGCCACCGCCACCGTGACCACCGTCGAGGCGGGCACCTGGCAGATTGACTACTCCGCCCGCCTGCTCGGCATGGACGAACAGCTGCGCCTGCAAGCGATCGCCTGCTTCGGGTCATCGGCCTTCTTTGGCGACGGCTTCAAGCTGTTCAACAAGGCGGGCAGCTACAAAGTGCAGCCGGGGGTGGCCATGGTCGGCGGCCTGCGTATTCAGCTGGATGCAGAACAGGCTGTCACAGTTGGGGCCAAGCCGGTCGGGGTGTGGGTGGATGTGCATCACGCCGGCACCATCCTGAGCCGCTGGGATAACCACTTCGAGTTCAAAACCAGCACCACAGAGCTGACTGATTACACCGACAGCAACGGCTATCGCCACTATGTGGCCAAGCTGGGGGTTGTCGAAGCCAACGCAACCGTCACGGACAAGCGCCCAGCCAATGAGTCTGCCGACCTGTGGGCCGCGTTGGAGGCGCTTCGCAAGCAGACGGAGCAAAGCGCCAGTGACATGGCGAAAGCGCTGGCAGACCATGCCAAGGGGAGAAACCACCCCTCTGCCACCACCACCGACAAAGGGATGGTGCGCATGGCTACAGATGAAGAGGCGCGACTTGGCTCGGCTATTGACGCAGTGATGTCAGCCAAGAACGTCGCCGATGCGGTCAAAGAGATGCTCAAGCAGATGTTTGTTGGTATCCCGTTGCCATGGATGAAAGCTGAGCCACCGGAATGGGGCATGAATATCACAGGGCAAACCATCAATCCGGCCACAGACCCCATCCTCGCATCACGATACCCAACTTTGAAAATGCCGGACATTCGTGCCGGGTTTATCCGTGCATGGGATAACGGAAAGGGAGTCGATCCTGACCGTGTGCTGCTGTCAAACCAGGCCGCGTCTATTGGTAGCCACACTCACACAACAAAGTTTCTGCAAGGCGCTATTACACCCGGGACCGCGAACTATTTAGCACCAAATAATTCTTCTGGTGGAACGTACGCAGACACATCAGTGAACAATCCACATGGTAGTAGCACATATCCAGATAACACCGCATACAACATGATCACAATGAGAGGGTAAACATGCCAAACCTCCAGTATGACGAACAGGGTTTTGCCACAGAAAGCGGCTGGGAAAGCTGTCACTGTTGTGATGGACGAGGGATTTATCAGGGGGAAATGGAACAATATGTAAGCATTAACAGTGGGCTGCCAGCCGGAGCGTATCTAGACGCGCCGCCCCCATTTCAAGCAGGTGTATGGCCGAGTAGAACAGACCACGATTCACCGTGGACCACCGTGCCTGACTTACGCGGCAATACGGCCTATAACATTGACACCAAGGAAGCGCGCGAAATCACTGAGGTCGGCCCCCTGCGTGAACGTGAAACCCTGCTTAAACCATCATCACCATACGATGCGTGGGATGGAGTGAAATGGGTTACCGATCGTGATGCTGAGGCTGCCGCGGCACTAGCCATCGCGACTGCAACCCGTTCCGCTCTGCTGGCAGAGGCAAGCCAGCATGTCGCCGTGTTAAGTGATGCGGTTGATTTGGGGATGGCAACAGCGGATGAACAGGCTGCCTATAACGCGTGGCGCCGCTATCGGGTAGAGCTGACCCGCCTCGACCTGACAGTAACCCCGATCGCGTGGCCGGAGAAACCGCAGTGAGTTGGATGCAAGGCACGATTCGCTGGCCGGCCAGCACCGGGGCGATACACGCCAGCGCCAGCGGGGTGCTTGGCCAACTGCCAGACAGCCAGGCTGGCGCCGTGGCTCGCTTGCAGGCACTGGCCACCAGGGCGCACTACCGCCCCACGCCTATCAGCCAAGCCGCTGCCGCGCTCACAGGGCTGCGGGCAGAGCTCGACAGGCTACTGGTCACCGGTCGCTGCCTGACGGTCACCCCCTATCAGCATGGGGTGGGCCAGCACCAGGGCAACCAGTACAGCCTCGCCGCCCCCAATGCGGTGGCGACCCTTGCCACCAAGTTGCAGGACGGGGCAGATCCTCTGCTACCGACTGGCCAACTGCACGCTATCGCCTGGCTGGTCACCGGTAACAGTGAAACCGCGCTGGCCGATGCGTTGGCGCCGCTTTGTGCCATCCTGCCGCTGCCGGAGTGGTGCGCAGCCCTGCGCCGCCTCACGGCCCACAACGATGCCATGAGCAAACCCACCGCCGCCAAGGTGCCACGCTGGAAAGCTGATGAGCCGCTGGTATGGGATCCGCTGCGCCAGGCTCGCTCACTGCTCGGGGCCGAGATCGCCCAGCTGGAGAGCCTGGCACAGGGGGCCACCACCCCGATCGCCCAGCTGGCCACCCTAGCAGAACGACGCTCTGCCAGACTGACCGAGCTGGAGAAGGCACTCGACCAGCTGGCTACCATCAGCGGCCAAGTGTGGCACTGGCAAGCGCAAGGTGATGCAGCAAGCCTGGCCGCCCAACTGGGTCAGAGCAGCCCACCAGATCATAGCCACAGCATGACAGTCGGCGCCCTGCTGCTCTCCCCCTCCCCGATCACCTTCTGGCAGGAGTTAACCCGATGAGCAACACCGCCATGCTCACCCTGGACGGTGAGCCGATTGTGATGAAGTCGATGCGGATCTCCGCATCGATGCAGTTTCAGGACAAGGACAGTAGCGGCCAGACCAGCTCGACCAGCAGCTCGGAACAAGGGGCCAAAGCCAAGGAGCTCGATATCTCGGGCCTGGTCCCCTTCAAAGATGAGCAGACCCTGAGCCGGTTTTTTGAGCTGGCCGATGCCAAAGGGGATGGCGGCAAGCGCCACATATACCGGGTAGGGTCACTCTTGGCCAAGTCGGTGAAGGTGCGTCAGGCCAAGTTCGCCAGGCGTATCACCGCCAGCGAGCAGGAGGGGCTGCTGGCGTGGCAAGTGCAGTTCACCCTGCGCGAACACAACTCAGTGCCCGAGAAGCGGGAACAGCGGATGCCCAAGGCGCCCGCCACCGTGGGCCAGGGCAACGCCAACACCAAACCGGCTAAGCCGTCAGAGGGAGCCCCCGCCTCCGAGCAGGAACAGCTGAGCTCGTGGGAGCAGGCCATCAAGGGGCTGGATAACAAACTGGGAGACCTGATGGCGTGAAACTCTCGACCAATCTCACCCTGGGCGGGCAACCGGCCAACCTCATCGACCACGATATCGTGCTGGATCTCTGTGCGGGTGGGCGCGCCGCCCTCACCATCGAGGGGAACGCGGAGAAGGGGCAAACCCTGACCGTGGATCTGGGCTACAACGGCGAGCTGCGGCGCTGGTTTACCGGATATGTGTATGACGTGCAGCCCGCCAGCAATGGCGCCTGCAAGCTGATGTGCCGCGAGCTGGCCGGTATGCTGGGGAGTTCGTTTCCGGTCAGCCTCCAGCATGCCACCCTGCGCGGTCTGCTGGCCTGGTTGAGCGACCAAACCCAGCTCACGTTTTTGCTGCCGGATGGGGCCGACTATACCGAGCGGCCGATCCCCAACTTCACCAGCGCCGGCACTGGCTATCAGCTGCTCAACAACGCTGGTCGCGCCTTCGCAGTGCCGGACTTCATCTGGCATCAGCAACCGGATGGCGCCATCTTCGTGGGCAGTCACGCCCACAGCCGCTGGGCCGAGCGGGCGGTAGAGCTGGATCCGGCCTTCCCCGGCCGCCAGGCAGGAAACACCCTGACCACCGCGCCGATCCCGGCGATGCGCCCGGGCGCTCTCGTTAACGGCAAGCGGGTGGAGCGGGTGCGCCTCAAGGGTGATGAGATGACCCTTACCACAGCAACGCCCGGTAAACCGGTGAAGTCACCGGAGCGGCGCAAGATGGAGGGGGAGTTCCCGGAGCTGGTCGACAATATGCACCTGCCCAAGTTCGGGCGGGTCGAGGCCATCAGCGACAGCGCAGCCGCTGGCCAGCTTAATGATCCGTTTCGCCCGCGCTATGCGGTGGATGTGCAACTGCTGGGCGAGGATGGTCAGCCGGACAAAGCTGCCCCACTCTATCGCGCCGTGCCGTTGCCGGTGATGTTCGGTGGGCCTGAGCAGGGGCTGCTGCAGTTCCCCATCGAGGGGACGATCGTCGAGCTGGGGTTTGCCTTCGGTCGCGCTGACCGACCATTCATTCGCACCGTGCTGGGTTCGGGCTGGCCATTGCCGGGTATCGCCCCTGGCGAGCAGCTCCAGCAGCTGCGGGCCGAGGTGTTCAGCCGCACCGACACCGTGGGCAACCAGCGCCGCCATACCGACCGCGCCCAGCATGACAAGGCGATTCGAATGCACCGTGAGGCTGACGACTACCTGGGCGAGTTTGGCCAACACCAGCTCACCACCCTGCAACACAGCGTGGAGAAGATCGGGGCAATGAAGCGCATCGAGGCGCTCGGGGCCATCGAGCTGCTGGCCGGTGATGACTTGATGGCGGGGTGCCTGGGTAACATGAGCCAGACCGCAGCCGGTGATCTGGTGGAGGTGATCGGGCAACTGCGCCACTGTGTGGCCGGAGAGCTGCAGCACTTCGAAGCACCCCGTTCGTGGATGGGCAGCGAGGGGGTGAACATCTTCGGTCTGCTACTACAGCTCATGAACCTGGTGGAGCAACTGGCCGCAACCACCGCGAGCCATACCCATGGCGGACCGCCCCCCACCAATGCCGAGACGTTCAACGGCCAGAGCAAGCAAGCTGGCCAATTGGCCAAGACCCTCTCCCCCATCATCGAGTAGCCCACCAAGCGAAGAAGGCCCCACATTGTGGGGCCTTCTTCTATCTGCCTGACAGCACCAAAGCATGGCCAGGGAAAGGCGCCGCATGTAGGGCACCGTCAGGCAGGGGCACATCATACGCGACGTACAGAGCCGAGCACAGCCGCCAGAGCACCACGGAAAAGCCCACGGCAGCGTCTGCGCCACGGAATCCGCGCTCATCCGCTCCCGCCTGCGGGCTTCACCGGTAAAAATTTTTGCAAAAGTGGATTACCGCAAACCCATATGCCCATACCGCGCCAGATAAAGGATCTGCAGAGTGTTGAGGATCTGAAATGAAGGATCATTTTTGCAGGGTTTTACAGTTTGAAAGGTCTATTGGTAGCACAAAAAAACCGTAAGACGTTGAATTATAATGATTTTTTTACTTTCCTTGGTAAATTACATGACTATAAGGAATGATACATATCACGTATAAAACAAAAAAACCTTATTTTTTCATTACGTTAGACGTTAAACAGTATGTTCTGAAAACTGAAGCAAGCCACAAACCATATCAGACTCAAATGTGCGCGCGTCGCGCAAATAACAGCAACTCAAATCAGTAATCAATTGCTTGATTACATCAAAGATAATATAACTCATAAAGTCAAAAATCATTAACATAGCGGTAGTCAGATGGATCTAAAAAAAACTCCAACACCATTTTTTGATTCTTCCAATGATGAAATTGATCTTTTTGAATTAATGTCAACTTTATGGGAAAAGCGAATCACTATCTTAGGGTTTATAATTATATCAATGTTATTTGGTATATTCTACGCTATAACTGCCACAGAAAAATGGACTGCTAACGCTATAATTACACAGCCCCAAAAAGATGATTTATCTGTTGTCATAAATACAATTGACAAATTGTCAATGTATGGAGTGAATAATCTTCCAAGCCCTATAGAAATTTACGATAACTTCATTTCAGAGTTCAACAAGTATGATAACAAAATTAATTTCCTGACCAACAATCCATTAGGGAGTGAGTTATTAAACAATGCACACAAAAACCATACTAACAACAAGTGGGTTAATAGTATTGAGGCTAGACCTCTTGATAATAATGCCGTAACTTCAGGTATAACTATATCCGTCTCCTCAAAAAAATCAGATGATGCATTGAACTTACTCAACGAATACACTTCATATATTATCTCTATTGAGAAAAATAGAATCATCAACAATATTGAATATGAAAAAACCTCCTTTTTATCAAAAGGGGAAACTCAATATCAAATAATGCTAAAAGATGCAATTTTAAATAAAGCGTCGGAATTAAATGATCTTAACTATGCATTCAAAATTGCAAAGGCAGCTGAGATTGTTCGTCCACTTACAAATTTCGAATCCTCTGGACGATTCTCAATAAGGTTAGGAACTCAGGGACTAGCAGAAAAAATATCCACCATTAACCAAATGAAAATTTCTGAATATCAGCCTGAATTGACTAAACTTAAAGAAAGTATGGCAAAGATAAAAGAAATTAAATTAACCCAGTTTGAATTTAAGCCATTTAGCTATTTGCAGAGCCCTCTCCCACCCACCACAAAAGATGAGCCCAAACTAGCTCAAATAACAATTCTGTCAACAGTTATTGGTGGGTTGTTAGGTGTTTCCATTGTATTATTTCAACACCTATTAAAGCAACGCAGATACAAAGCGCACTACAGACAACGGTTTATTGATAAAGCCGCTCAATGAGCGTTTTTTTTACTGCACTTATATATTTTTTTATCAACGCAATATTTAGTGCCTAGCAGGATTTACTACAGTTTATCCAACTCCAGTGCTAAATCTCTGCACAAAAATAGATCCCGGCCTTCTTAAGAAGGCCGGGATTAGCTTCTAATGTAAGTAAGTGTTGTATATCCCTTTCAAAGCTATTCCAGATCTCTGGAACAAGGGTCAGCATGTTCAATAGGAAAGTCATTAGCTACCCTGACGATGTAGCGATAATCAACTGCGTTGTCCACAAAAGGTCCTGAAATCAATTCACACAGATCGATATCAGAGCATGTGTCTTTCATTGATATCCCCACACACTAATTTAATCGATGCTGTATAGCAAAGCGAAGGACTCAATGGAGCTCACGCTGAATGATGCACAATTCTCTCAAGCAGTGCGACATTAACCACCCGTAACTTGAAGCTCTGTCAAAGAGACTACACAAAATGAAAGGCGTGGACATTATATGGTCACTGAAAAATATTTAACTTTAAAAAACAACTATTTAGTTAATAATAAATGGCAGCCTCTGATGCCATTTTCTTTTCCTGCTGTTCCACCTCAGAGTGCGTTGCGCCGTGGCCCGAATGGCAGCCGCCAGCGAAACAGGCTGTTGAAGGTGGCGCGCCACTGATTAGGGCGCCCCAGGATCTGCTTTTGCAACCGGGTCTCTTCTTTCAGCATCGCCTCGTCACTGCGGGCCCAGGCCTGACTGTAAAGCTGCTTGATCCCCGCCAGCGCATCCGGCGATTTGGTGATGAGGGTGCGGGCAAATTCACGCGCTTCCACCAACGGATCGGCGCAGACCCGGCTCACCATCCCGAGGGATTTCGCCTCGACCGCATCCAGCTCGCGCCCGCTCATGGCCAGCTCCATGGCAGTATCCAGCCCCATCAGGTTGCGCATGGTGACGCTGCCGCTCATGTCGGGGATGATACCCCACTTGATCTCCATCACAGAGAAACGGCAATCGGGGGTGCTGAACCGAAAATCGGCGCCAAGAGCGATCTGCAAACCACCGCCAAAACAGACCCCCTGGGTGACCGCAATCACCGGCACCGGCAACTGATGCCAGCCATAAGCGACCCGCTGGGCCAGATTGGTCGCCTCGTCCGCCTCGCGCTTGAGAATATCGAGCGCCGCTACCGGCTGGCGTAGCATCGATTTCACATCCAGTCCGGCACAAAACGCGCGCCCTTCGCCATGCAGGATCACCGCTCGCAATCCCTTCAGTTGTGCAAGTTGCGTCAGCGTCTCATCAATGGCGCTGAACATGGCCCTGTCCAGCGCATTGAGCTTCTCTCCCCGCATCAGCACCACTTCAGCGATGCCGTCATGGACCTCGCACTTGACCCTTGGTTTTTCCATCTCCCCCGTCCTCTCCTTGATCCCGATCATGAACACACTGGTCATACCACCAAGTTATCAGAGTGTGAACACGCGGTACAGCTGAGACTAAAGTCGGCTGGTCGGCGCGGTTCCCCTTTGTCACACTGGGCACAAGGGGTGCCATATCCCGCCAGAGGACGCAGTCATGTCAATTCTGTTCAATTTTGCCAGACCACCGTTTGACCGGCTGGATGCAGAGGCGCGTGAACAGCTCTCCCGCCACCTCTCGCTCTGCTACTTTCGCGCTGGCGATACTCTGCTCAACGCGGGAGAGGAACCTCCCGGGCTCTATCTCGTCATCAAGGGGGCGGTGGAAGAGTCGGCTCCCCACCACCAGTTTGGTGACTATGGCGTCGACGATCTGTTCGATGTGCGAGCCCAATTTGACGGCCGCTGCCGCCATACTTTTACTGCGCTGGAAGACACCCTCTGCCAGCTCATCCCCCGCTCGGCCTTTCTATCTCTCTGCGAACAAGATTCGCAGTTTGCCAGCTACTTCACCGCCAATCTGGCTGAACGCCAGCGTCAGCAGGAGCAGCGCGAACAGCTGGGACAGAAGAATCTGGCAGAATTTATCCTGACCCGCATCGAACCCGGTCATTTGCAAGCGCCACTTATCGTCGACAGCAGGCTGTCATTGCTGGCAGCAACCGAAGCCATGGTCGCTCAGGGGACAGATTGTCTGCTCTATCCGGCCCACGACGGTTCGCTTACGCTGGCCACGCGCAAAACCCTGCTCCACGCCCTGACCCTCAAGGGATTGCCGCTGACGGCGCCCCTTTCGGTGTTAACCCCCACGCCGCTCATCGGTCTGCCGCTGGAGAGCTATCTGTTTGATGCCTTGCTGCTGATGACCCGCCATCGCATCAAGCGACTGGTGGTGTGGCGTGGCAACGAGGTGGCGGGGATCCTGCAACTGACTCAGGTGTTGGGGCTCTTCTCTACCCACTCCCACGTACTGACGTTGCGTATCGCCCGCGCCGACACTCTGCCCGCGCTGGAGGCGGTCGCCCGCGAACAGCAACAGCTGACCCGCTCGCTGTTTGCCCAAGGGATCCACACCGCCTTTTTGATGAAGCTCATCGCCACCATCAACGAGCAGCTGATCGCCAAGGCCTTTGCGCTGATGATCCCGCCCGAGGTGCAAGAGAAGGTCTGTTTGCTGATGCTGGGCTCGGAGGGTCGTGGCGAGCAGATCCTCAAAACCGATCAGGATAATGCCCTGATCCTGCCAGAAGCGCTGGCGTGGCCCACCCAGGGCGCCGATCTGGCCGCATTCAGTGCGCTGCTGGAGCGCCTCGGCTACCCCCTCTGCCCCGGCCAAGTAATGGTGAACAATCCGGCATGGGTAAAAACGGGTGAGGAGTGGCAAAGCGCCATTGCCAGCGCCTGCACCACGGCCAGTGAGGAGGATCTGCTCTGGCTGGCCACGCTGGCTGATGCCCACCCCATCGCCGGAAATCGCCAGCTCCATCTGCCTGTTGCCAGAGCGCTGCGCGAGCAGCTGGCCGAGCGGCGGGATCTGCTGGCAGAGATGGTGCGACCGGCGGTGGCCTTTCACGCCCCCCTCACCCTGTTTGGCCGGCTTGAGCAGCGTCCCGAAGGGCTTGATCTCAAGCGCGGCGGCCTGTTCCCGCTGGTCCATGGCATCCGCATGCTGGCCCTTGAAGCGGGTATTCTGGAGACCTCGACCCTGGGGCGTATCGATGCGTTGGTAACCGCAGAACGGCTCAGCACCAGCTTTGGCACCAACCTGGCCGAAGCGTTTCGGCTCTTTATCCGGTTGCGACTGCGTAGCCAGCTCAAGGGGGGCAACAGCCGGGTACAGGTCAACGAGCTCAGCCACAGCGAACGGGATCTGCTGCGTCAGGCACTACATCAGGTGAAGAAATTCCAGCAGTGGCTCACCTTGCACTTTCGTCTGAGGCAATAGCCATGTTGAGCCATCTTCGCCGCATCTGGTATGGCCGGGATTTTCGGCAAGGGGAGTTCGCCAGGCTATTCCTGCCCACTCCCGATGATGAGCTGGTCGCCCTCGATTTCGAGACCACCAGCCTTGATCCCGAGCAAGCCGAGATCGTCTCTATCGGTGCGGTGCGCATCCAGGGCAATCGGCTGCTGACCGGCGAGGCCCTCACCATCAAGGTGCAAGCGCCCGCCACACTTAGCGAGCAGTCGGTGGTGATCCACGGTCTGCGCCATCAGGATCTGCAACAGGGTATGACGCTGGAAGCAGCGCTGCGCCTGCTGCTCGACTTTATCGGCCCACGCGAACTGGTGGGTTATCACATCGCCTATGACCTGCGTATTCTCAACCTAGCTTGCCGTAAATTGTGGGGATTGACCCTCCCACAACGAGGCATAGAGGTGAGCCAGCTCTATCACGATCACCTCTATCGTCGTTATCCCGATGCCGTTATCGATCTTCATCTGGAGGCGATCTGCCGCCATCTGGCGCTGCCTGCCCTGCCCGCTCACGATGCGCTGGCCGATGCCACCACGGCAGCACTTGTCTATCTCTGCCTGACCCGGGGCTCTGCGCTGACTTATCCCAAAGTCTAATTGTCGAGCAATAACATTTAATTCACATTTTGCTTACATGAGCAGATTGCCTGCTCGTCGGGGTTACCCCATCCACCGCTGACACTCATATGTCATGGAGAACTGCAATGGAACAGCAAAGCTATCTGAGGATCCAGCAAGATCCCACCTTCCAGGAGCTGGTCGCCAAGCGCCAGCGTTTTGCCTGGGCCCTCTCGGCTCTGATGCTGGGACTCTACCTGGCCTTTATCCTGCTCATCGCCTTTGATCCCGGTTGGCTCGGCACCCCGCTCAGCGAGGGGTCGACCATTACCCGCGGCATCTCGGTCGGAGTGGGGTTGATCCTCTCCTCTTTCGTGCTGACCGGTGTCTATGTGTTTCGTGCCAACGGCGAGTTTGACGAGCTGAACCAGAAGATCCTCAAGGGAGTGAAAAAATGAAAGGCAAACTCTTGCTGCTGGCCTCACTGGCCTCTTCACCCCTGCTGGCCGCCGATGCGATAAGTGGCGAGGTGCATCGCCAGCCCCTCAATATCTCGGCCATCGTGATGTTCGTAGTCTTCGTGGCCGCCACCCTGTTCATCACCTACTGGGCCTCCAAACGCAACCGCTCGGCCTCTGACTACTATGCAGCGGGTGGCCGCATCACCGGCTTCCAAAATGGCCTGGCCATCGCTGGTGACTATATGTCCGCCGCCTCCTTCCTCGGGATCTCGGCGCTGGTCTACACCTCTGGCTACGATGGCCTCATCTACTCCATCGGCTTTCTGGTGGGCTGGCCCATCATTCTGTTCCTGATCGCAGAGCGGCTGCGCAACCTCGGTAAATATACCTTCGCCGATGTCGCCTCCTACCGCCTCAAGCAGACCGAGGTGCGCACCCTCTCCGCCTGCGGCTCGCTGGTAGTGGTCGCCCTCTACCTCATCGCCCAGATGGTCGGTGCCGGCAAGCTGATCGAGCTGCTGTTTGGCCTGCAATACCATGTGGCCGTGGTACTGGTCGGTATCCTGATGGTGCTCTACGTGCTGTTTGGCGGCATGCTGGCCACCACCTGGGTGCAGATCATCAAGGCGGTGATGCTGCTCTCCGGTGCCAGTTTCATGGCCATCATGGTGATGAAATCAGTCAACTTCGACATCGGCACCCTCTTTAGCGAAGCGGTGAAGGTACACGAAAAAGGGATCGCCATCATGAGCCCAGGTGGTCTGGTTGCTGACCCCATCTCTGCCATCTCGCTCGGTCTGGCACTGATGTTCGGCACCGCCGGCCTGCCTCACATCCTGATGCGTTTCTTCACCGTGAGCGATGCCAAGGAAGCGCGCAAGAGCGTCTTCTACGCCACCGGCTTTATCGGTTACTTCTACATCCTCACCTTTATCATCGGCTTTGGCGCCATCCTGCTGGTCAGCACCAATCCGGCCTTCAAGGATGCCACCGGCGCCCTGCTGGGCGGCACCAACATGGCGGCGATACACCTGGCCGATGCAGTCGGTGGCAGCCTGTTCCTCGGCTTCATCTCTGCGGTCGCCTTCGCTACCATTCTGGCGGTGGTCTCCGGGCTGACCCTGGCGGGTGCATCAGCGGTCTCCCATGACCTCTATGCCAGCGTCATCAAGAAGGGCAAGGCCAACGAGGCTGACGAGCTGCGGGTCTCCAAGCTCACTACCATGGTACTGGGTGTCGTCGCCATCGGTCTTGGCATCCTGTTCGAGAAGCAGAACATCGCCTTCATGGTGGGTCTGGCCTTCTCCATCGCCGCCAGCTGTAACTTCCCGGTGTTGTTCCTCTCCATGTTCTGGTCGCGCCTGACCACTCGTGGCGCCGTCTACGGTGGTTGGCTGGGGCTGGTGAGCGCGGTGACCCTGATGATCCTGGGCCCGACCGTGTGGGTGAAAGTGCTGGGCCATGCCCAGGCCATCTTCCCCTACGAGTACCCGGCGCTCTTCTCCATGGGGCTGGCGTTTGTCGGGATCTGGTTCTTCTCCATCACCGACAGCTCCCAGAGCGCGGCTGACGAGCATGCCAAGTTCCTGCCGCAATTCGTCCGCTCCCAGACCGGGCTGGGCGCCTCCGGTGCCACTTCCCACTAACGGGCAGCCATCACGCAAAAGCCGGCTTCATGTCGGCTTTTTTTATTGCCCGTCAATCGGCTAGGCGCCCCGCTTGCCCCGATCAAGATCACAGTTCTTGCTAAAACTTTTGGGGGATCTGTGCCATAATGCGCGCCATTTGACAGACAACTGGGACACATACCTTGTTAAGCAGCAACAACATCACCATGCAGTTCGGCGCCAAGCCACTATTTGAGAACATCAACGTCAAGTTTGGCGGCGGCAACCGCTATGGCCTTATCGGCGCCAACGGCTGTGGCAAGTCCACCTTTATGAAGATCCTCGGTGGTGATCTGGAGCCCACTGGCGGTAATGTGAGCCTGGACGTCAATGAGCGGATCGGTAAGCTGCGTCAGGATCAGTTCGCCTACGAAGATATGCGCGTACTGGACGTGGTCATGATGGGTCACACCGAGCTGTGGGCTGCCATCGCCGAGCGCGATGCCATCTACGCCAACCTCGAAGCCACCGACGATGACTACATGAAGGCTGCCGAGCTGGAAGGTCTGGTCGCCGAGTATGACGGCTATACCGCAGAATCCCGCGCAGGCGAACTGCTGCTGGGTGCCGGTATTCCTATCGAGCAGCACAACGGCCCGATGAGCGAAGTCGCTCCGGGCTGGAAACTGCGGGTGCTGCTGGCACAGGCGCTGTTCTCCAATCCTGACATCCTGCTGCTGGACGAACCGACCAACAACCTGGATATCAACACCATTCGCTGGCTGGAGCAGGTGCTCAACGATCGTGAAAGTACCATGATCATCATCTCTCACGACCGTCACTTCCTGAACTCCGTCTGTACCCACATGGCGGATCTGGACTACGGCGAGCTGCGCGTCTACCCGGGCAACTACGATGACTACATGCTGGCCGCCACTCAGGCGCGCGAGCGTCTGCTGGCTGACAACGCCAAGAAGAAGGCCCAGATCGCCGATCTGCAATCCTTCGTCTCCCGTTTCAGTGCCAACGCCTCCAAGTCCAGTCAGGCGACCTCCCGCCTCAAGCAAATCGACAAGATCAAGATTGAGGAAGTGAAGGTCTCCAGCCGTCAGAACCCCTTCATCCGCTTCGAGCAGGAGAAGAAGCTCTACCGCAACATTCTGGAGATCGAAGGCCTGTCCAAAGGTTATGGCGACGGTCCCCTGTTCAAGGGCCTCAACATGATGCTGGAAGTGGGTGAGAAGGTCGCTATTCTGGGTACCAACGGTATCGGTAAATCCACCCTGATCAAGACGCTGGTCGGGGATTTGGCACCGGATACCGGCACCATCAAGTGGTCCGAGAACGCCCAGATCGGTTACTACGCCCAGGATCACGCCGAAGATTTCGACACAGACCTCAATGTATTCGACTGGATGGCCCAGTGGAAACAGGAGAACGAAGACGAACAGGCTGTGCGCTCTGTGCTCGGTCGTCTGCTCTTCTCCCAGGACGACATCAAGAAGCCGGTCAAGGTGCTCTCCGGTGGTGAACAGGGCCGCATGCTGTTCGGTAAGCTGATGATGCAGCGCCCCAACATCCTGATCATGGACGAGCCGACCAACCACCTGGACATGGAATCTATCGAATCCTTGAACCTGGCTCTCGAGATGTACAAAGGCACCCTGATCTTCGTTTCCCACGACCGCGAATTCGTCTCCTCTCTGGCGACCCGCATTCTTGAGCTGAGCGAAGATGGCATCCGCGACTTCGGCGGTACCTACGAGGATTACCTGCGTACTCAGGGCGTGGTGTAACCCCTGCGCAGCACAAGCTCGCAATGAAAAACCGGCATTCACGTGCCGGTTTTTTTATATCCTATGTTTATGGCGACCGATATGGCTTACGGCTGTGCAGAGAGCCAGAGAGCAGGAAGCAGGGCTTGAGTATCCCCCTCGCCCACAGATAAAAAAACGGCTCCATCAAGGAGCCGTTTTCACTGGATTGAACTGACGATTACTCGACAGTCGCTTCCACGCTGGTGAAGTACTCAATCTTGGCCGCTTTACGCAGCTCATCGATCAGAGACTTGTAATCCACCTGTGCTTTGCCCTGACCCAGCTGACCTTGCAGCATGGCAACCATCTTGGAAGGCTCGGCAGGTACGTTCACCTTGTCCAGCGCAACCACGACGCGGTCACCGTTGCTCTCGGCGACCAGCGCCACGCTCGGCTTGCCATCCTTGGGATGGGGCAGCGTGAAGGCTTCAGTTACCAGATTCTGATCCATCTCGCGATCGAAGCGGGACACCCCTTTGTGGGTTTGCACCTTCAGACCCAGCGCAGCCAGATCGCCATCGATGCTCTTGCCAGCCTTGAGCTTGTCCAGCAGGCCCTGGGCTTTGCCACGAGCCACTTCACCAGCCTTGTCATGCTTGATGGCGGCAATCACCTGCTCTTTCACCTCGGCCAGCGGCTTGACCGCTTTGGGCTTGTGACCGGTGATGTGCAGCACCAGCGCCTTGCCGTCAGCCAGCTCGATCACGTCGGAGTTGGTGTTGTCATCGCGCAGCTGCTCGGAGAACGCCACGGAGAGAACCTTGGGATCGTTAAGCGGAGCAGGTGCAGAACCCTGGCTGAAGTAGTCGGAGGATTGCACCTTCAGACCCATGGCCTCGGCGGTCATGTCCAGCGAATCCGGGTTTTCGAAGCTGTTGTCAGCCATCTTCTGCTGCTCGGCAAAGAAGCGCTCTTTGGCCTTGTCGCTCTGCAGACGGTTGATGGTCTCTTCCTTCACGTCAGCAAACGGCTTGGTCTGAGCAGGCTCAACCCCCAGCAGCTTGATGATGTGGAAACCGAACGGGCTCTTGACGACGGCAGAGAGATCGCCCGCCTTGTTCAGGGCAAAGGCCGCCTTCTCGAAGGACGGATCCATCACCCCTTTTTCGAACCAGTCCAGCTCGCCGCCTTTTTTGGCGGAGAAGGTATCGGAAGAGTCAGCCTTGGCCAGCGCGGCGAAATCATCGCCCGCCTTGGCTTTGGCCAACACGGCTTCTGCTTTCTGCTCGGCCGCTTTCTCATCCTTGCCAAACGGGATCAGGATGTGAGCAACATGACGACGCTCGGGACGCTGGAACAGATCCTGATGCTGGTCGTAGTAATCCTGGGCATCCTGTTCGGTGACCTTGATATCCTTGGCGAGGTTGGTCGCATCCAGCAGCAGGTAGTCTACTTTCACCTGCTCGTCATTCATGAAGTGGGCGCCATTGGCTTTGTAGTACTGCTCCAGCTCGTTGTCGGAAACCTGTACGTCAGCCACGTAGTTGGCGGCCGCCAGACGCACCAGACGCAGATCGCGAGTCTGGTTGTAGAGCTTGTCGAGCTGTTCGGCTTCACCCTTGAGGGAGAACTCGGTACCCAGCAGGGCACTCATCAGCTGTTGACGCACCATGTCCTGACGCAGGGAGTCGCGGAACATTTCGGGAGTCATGCCGGCACGACGGATCAGCTGCAGGTAGCGATCATTGTTGAACTTGCCGTTCTCGGCAAACTCGGGCATGGCGACGATGGCCTGCTTGATCTGCTCATCACTGACGCGCAGACCCAGCTCGCGAGCCTTGCTGTCCAGCAACGCCTGATCGATCAGGCGATCCAGCACACCGCGGCGGAACTGTTTCATGTAATCGGGGTTCGCGGCCAGCTGGCTGAAGGCCTCTCCCATCTGGGATTCCATGCGGGCGCGCTCGTTGCGGTAGGCGTTCTCCAGCGCGGCTGCACTGATATCTGTGCCGTTGACAGTGGCGGGGGCGGTACGGGCCGGACCATTCAGGTAACTACCTACACCAGCCAAAGCAAAGGAGAGGATGATCAGGCCCAAGATAACCTTGGCTACCTTGCCTTGCGCCCCTTCGCGTAGTTTATCCAACATCATGTTTGTACTTATGCTCCCGAACTCGATGGGCGTAAATAATGAAAAGGCGCACCGATTGCGATGCGCCTTGGTCAATCAGTATGAGAGAGGACTCTCTAACCTGTCTGGTCTGCGACCAAGGACGGTAGCCGACATATCATCGGCGCCCGACTTAGTTGACCGCGTCTTTCAGGGCCTTACCGGCTTTGAAGGCAGGAACTTTACCAGCAGCGATTTCGATGGTCGCGCCAGTTTGCGGGTTACGGCCAGAACGGGCAGCACGCTCGCGTACAGCGAAAGTACCGAAACCAACCAGAGCAACCTGGTCACCCTCTTTCAGAGCTTCACCTACAGCGTCAATGAAGGCATCCAACGCACGGCCGGCAGCAGCCTTGGAGATATCAGCACCGTCTGCAATCTTGTCAATCAGTTGAGATTTATTCACTCTTATATTCCCCTTTTATCGAACACCGCTGCGGCGCTGATTTCCCTGGCCACAACAAGTGGAGGTTTTATAGCAAGCCTCCTGACCAGTTGCAAGTGACAATCTGGCGCAAACCCGCGCCACACAACGCATTGCGACTTATCACGAGAACCCGATCGGTGGTCAAGGCTACTTCCGTTATGGGATGCATGCAAGCCTTAACCACCCCCCGAATGCGCCAAATTTGCGGCGCATCAAAATTTACACGACAGAAACGCGCTCAAACCCTTGCGGATTGTCCTGCAACGCCAGTTCCAGCACCTCGTCTATCCAGCGAACGGGATAGATTTCAAGGTCTTGTTTGACGTTTGCCGGGATCTCCTCAAGGTCACGTTCGTTCTCTTTCGGGATCAGCACACGCTTGATACCACCACGGTGAGCGGCCAGCAGTTTCTCTTTGAGACCACCGATGGGCAGCACTTCACCACGCAAGGTGATTTCACCTGTCATGGCCACATCAGCACGAACCGGATTACCGGTCAAGCTGGAGACCAGCGCAGTGCACATGGCGATACCGGCGCTCGGGCCATCTTTCGGGGTTGCCCCTTCCGGTACGTGCACGTGAATGTCACGCTTCTCATAGAAGTCAGCGTTGATGCGCAGCTTCTCGGCACGGGCACGTACGACAGTCATGGCTGCCTGGATAGACTCCTGCATCACATCACCGAGGGAGCCGGTATAAGTCAGCTTGCCCTTGCCCGGCATGTTGGTGGTCTCGATGGTGAGCAGGTCGCCCCCCACCTCGGTCCACGCCAGACCACATACCTGACCAATCTGGTTCTGGTCAGTGGCCTTGCCGTAATCGAAACGCTGCACCCCGAGGAACTCCTTGAGGTTCTCCTGATTGACCTGAACATGCTTGATGCTCTTGTCCAGCAGAATGCGCTTGACCGCTTTGCGACAGATCTTGGAAATTTCGCGCTCCAGACTCCGCACCCCGGCTTCACGGGTGTAGTAACGGATCACCCCGACCAGAGCCGAATCCTCGATGGTGATCTCGGAGGCTTTCAGGCCGTTGCGCTGAATCTGTTTGGCAACCAAATGCTGCTTGGCAATGTTGAGCTTCTCGTCTTCGGTGTAACCGGAGAGACGGATCACTTCCATCCGGTCCAGCAGGGGGCCCGGGATGTTCATGGAGTTGGAGGTGGCCACGAACATCACGTCCGACAGGTCATAATCCACTTCCAGGTAGTGATCGTTGAAGCTGTTGTTCTGCTCGGGATCGAGCACCTCCAGCAGAGCGGAAGCCGGATCGCCACGCATGTCCGAGCTCATCTTGTCGATTTCATCGAGCAGGAACAGCGGGTTCTTCACGCCAACTTTCGCCATCTTCTGGATGAGCTTGCCTGGCATGGAACCGATGTAGGTGCGACGGTGACCGCGGATCTCCGCTTCATCACGCACCCCACCGAGGGCCATCCGCACATATTTGCGGCCGGTCGCCTTGGCGATGGATTGGCCCAGCGATGTTTTGCCCACACCGGGAGGGCCAACCAGACAGAGGATGGGGCCCTTGAGCTTGTTCACCCGCGCCTGCACCGCCAGATATTCGAGGATGCGATCCTTGACCTTCTCAAGACCATAGTGATCGGCATCCAGCACCTCTTGCGCCTTGCCGAGGTCTTTCTTGACCTTGGAGCGCGCCTTCCACGGCACCTGTACCATCCAGTCCACATAGCTGCGAACCACGGTAGCCTCGGCAGACATGGGCGACATCATCTTCAGCTTGGCAAGCTCGGCCTGAGCCTTTTCACGGGCGTCTTCCGGCATGCCGGCCTCTTCAATCTTGCGATTGAGGGCTTCGAATTCATCCGGGCTATCTTCCAGCTCACCCAGCTCTTTCTGGATGGCCTTCATCTGCTCGTTGAGGTAATACTCGCGCTGGCTCTTCTCCATCTGCTTCTTGACGCGAGTACGGATGCGCTTCTCGACCTGCAGCAGGTCAATTTCCGACTCCATCATCGCCATCAGGAATTCGATGCGCTCGGAGACAGAGACAATCTCCAGCACCTTCTGCTTGTCTTCCAGCTTGAGCGGCATGTGAGCGGCCATGGTATCGGCCAGACGCGCAGCATCGTCGATCGCCGAAATCGAGGTCAGAACCTCGGGCGGGATCTTCTTGTTGAGCTTGATGTAACCTTCAAACTGGCCGATGGCGGAGCGAACCAGAACTTCCTGATCCTTGTCGTCAATGGCCTTGGAGGAGATGTACTGGGCCTCGCAGACAAAGAAGTCCTTGTCGTCGATCATCCGCTCCAGGCGAGCACGCTGCCCACCTTCTACCAGCACCTTGACGGTGCCATCCGGCAGTTTGAGCATCTGCAGAATATTGGCCACTGTCCCGACGGTGAAGATCTCCTCCACAGTCGGCTCATCGGTTGACGCATCCTTCTGGGCCACCAGCAGAACTTTCTTGTCCTGCTCCATGGCCGCTTCCAGACAGCGAATGGATTTTTCCCGCCCCACAAAGAGTGGAATGACCATGTGGGGATAAACCACCACGTCACGAAGAGGCAGGACGGGAATCTCGATGCGTTCTGAACGCTCTAGGTTCATATATGTCCTCTCGGCTTGTTATACCGTTGGCAAAGCGCTTGGCTGAGTATATGGGGGCGCTCCAACGAGATTCAATCGTCTAAACCGCAAAAAGCATGAAAGGGGCAAAAAGCCCCTTCCATTTGATTAAAAATCAGACTGTTACTCTGATGCGGCAGCTTGAGTCTCAGGATTTTCGTAGATCATCAAGGGCGCGGAGTCCCCTTTGATCACGGTCTCGTCGATCACCACCTTGCTGACCCCTTCCAGAGAAGGCAGGTCATACATGGTATCGAGCAGCACAGCTTCTACGATGGAACGCAGACCACGAGCACCGGTTTTACGCTCCATCGCCTTGCGGGCAATGGCGTGCAGCGCATCTTCACGGAACTCCAGCTCAACCCCTTCCAGATCGAACAGCGCGGCATACTGCTTGGTCAGCGCATTTTTCGGCTCTTGCAGGATCTGGATGAGGGCAGCCTCGTCCAGTTCGGTCAGGGTAGCCACCACCGGCAGACGGCCGATGAACTCGGGGATCAGACCGTACTTGATAAGATCTTCCGGCTCCACCTTGGCGAAGGTTTCGCTCAAGGAGGCCTTGGCATCCTTGGACTTCACCTCGGCGCCAAAACCGATACCGGTTCCCTTGACGGAACGCTGCTCGATCACCTTGTCCAGACCGGCAAAGGCACCGCCACAGATGAAGAGGATCTTGGAGGTATCAACCTGCAAGAACTCCTGCTGCGGATGCTTACGACCGCCTTGCGGCGGCACGGAAGCGATGGTCCCTTCGATCAGCTTGAGCAAGGCCTGCTGCACCCCTTCCCCGGAGACATCGCGGGTAATGGAGGGGTTGTCCGACTTGCGGGAGATCTTGTCGATCTCGTCGATGTAGACGATGCCACGCTGGGCCTTCTCCACATCGTAGTCGCACTTTTGCAGCAGCTTCTGGATGATGTTCTCCACGTCCTCGCCCACATAACCGGCTTCGGTCAGGGTGGTCGCATCGGCCATGGTGAACGGCACATCCAGCAGGCGAGCCAGAGTCTCGGCCAGCAGGGTCTTGCCGCTACCGGTCGGGCCAATCAGCAGGATGTTGGACTTGCCCAGCTCCACACCACTGTTTTCGCCGCTGTTGCGCAGACGCTTGTAGTGGTTGTAGACGGCAACGGCCAACACCTTCTTGGCGTACTCCTGCCCGATCACATAGTCATCGAGATGAGCGCGGATCTGATGAGGGGTCGGCAGCTCGTTACCATCGCGCTTGGGAGAGATCTCGCGGATCTCCTCGCGGATGATGTCATTGCACAGCTCGACACACTCATCACATATATAGACGGAAGGGCCAGCGATCAGCTTACGCACTTCATGCTGGCTTTTGCCGCAAAAAGAGCAGTAGAGCAGCTTATCACCCTCACCCTTGCGTTTTTCTGTCATTCAGCAACCTCGTTTTATCAATAGAGGATGGGTCGGCCTGTTGAGTTTACAACAGACCGGGACACCCTGCTCAGCCGCGCTGAGTCAAGACACCGTCGACCAGACCGTAAGCGACTGCCTGCTCGGCAGACATGAAGTTGTCGCGGTCGGTGTCGCGTTCGATGGTAGCCATATCCTGACCGGTATGGAAAGCCAAACGCTCGTTCAGGGTATTTTTGATCTTCAGGATCTCCTGGGCGTGGATCTGGATATCAGATGCCTGGCCCTGGAAACCGCCCAGTGGCTGGTGGATCATCACGCGGGCATTGGGCAGGCAGAAACGCTTGCCCTTGGCACCGCCAGCCAGCAGGAAGGCGCCCATAGAGCAGGCCTGCCCCATGCAGACGGTGCTCACGTCCGGCTTGATGAACTGCATGGTGTCATAGATGGACATGCCGGCAGTCACTGAGCCGCCCGGAGAGTTGATGTAGATGTAGATATCCTTGTCCGGATTCTCGGACTCGAGGAACAGCAACTGGGCAACCACCAGATTGGCCATGTGATCTTCAACCTGACCGGTCAGGAAGATCACCCGCTCTTTCAGCAGACGGGAGTAAATATCGTAGGAACGCTCACCCTTGGCAGTCTGTTCGACCACGATGGGGACCAGCGCATTGCTGGGAGAATCGGTCACATCGTTATAGTTCTTGTACATAAGGCATTGTCCCTAAAATAAAATGGCCCGAGTGGAGATCACACGAGCCATTATACTTAACAGTCTTGACCTTAAGTCAAATGTTCTTAGGCAGCGGCGCCAGACTTGTTGATCACTTCGTCAAAGGCAACTTCTTTTTCGGTCACTTGCGCTTTGGAGAGGATCAGGTCGATAGCTTGATCTTCGATGGCCAGGTTACGAACGCCGTTCAGCATCTGTTCGTTCTTCTGGTAGTACTCGATCACTTCTTTCGGATCTTCGTACGCAGTGGCCATGGATTCGATGATGCTGGTCACGCGAGCATCGTCAGCCTTGATTTCGTTGGTGCGGATCACGTCGCCCAGCAGCAGACCTACGCGTACACGACGCTCGGCCTGAGCCTGGAACAGCTCAGCCGGCAGCTCCGGAGCGTTACCGCCCTGGAAACCACCGAAGCGCTGCAGAGCCTGCTGACGCAGAGCGTCGATCTCTTGTGCAACGGCAGCTTTCGGCAGATCGATTTGGTTGGCTTCAACCAGACCGTTCAGAACCTGCTCTTTCACGCTGTTTTTCAGGGCTTGAGCCAGTTCGCGCTCCATGTTCTTGCGCACTTCGGCTTTCAGCTCTTCAACAGAACCGCTCTCGATGCCGAAACGCTTGACGAACTCTTCGGTCAGCTCAGGCAGGATCTGCTCTTCAACCTTGTTCAGCTTGGAAGCGAACTTGGCCGCTTTGCCTTTCAGGTTTTCAGCGTGGTAGTCAGCCGGGAAGGTCACTTCGATGGTGAACTCGTCGCCCGCTTTCTTGCCCAGAATGGCATCTTCGAAGCCCGGGATCATGCGGCCAGCGCCCAGCACCAGGTTGAAACCTTCAGCCTTGCCACCTTCGAACTCTTCACCGTCGATGGAACCGACGAAGTCCATGGTCACACGCATGCCGTTGGCAGCAGCCACGTCAGCTTCAGCCCAGGTAGCGTGCTGCTTGCGCAGGGTGTCGATCATGTTGGCCAGATCTTCGTCCTTCACGGTAGCAACCGGCTTCTCAACCTTGATGCTTTCCAGACCGGCGACTTCGAACTCAGGGTACACTTCGAAAGTGGCGGTGAATTCGAAATCTTCACCTTCTTTGATCTCTTTCGGATCCATGGTCGGCGCGCCAGCCGGGCTCAGTTTGTTTTCGATGATGGCTTTGATGAAGTTGTTCTGCATCATTTCATCGGCAACACGGGCGTGAGCCATGGCACCAAACATCTTCTTGATGATGGCAACCGGAGCCTTGCCAGGACGGAAACCGTCGATGCGACGGGTTTTGGCCAGGCCGTTCAATTCTTTGCGCACAGCGGCGTCTACGGTAGCAGCCGGTACAGTGATGGTAAGACGGCGTTCCAGACCCTGGGTTGTCTCTACAGAAACTTGCATTCTTCTACCTCGTTCAACTCAGCACTGTGTGCTGACCCTTTATTGCCTCCGGGCAAAGCCGGAGTCTTCCTGTTTATAAAGACAACAATATGTCTTTGTGATGAGAAAATATGACGCGGCATTATAGCGGCGCACTCTGGTCGAGTCGAGCCACACAACCCCCACATTGGGCGCCGCAGAGGCACAATTCGTGCAAAAGTGCCTTTTATATGGGGAGTTGCAGCCCGAACTTCAACAGGCATCGCGCGATATTTTTGCGCTTGCTCACCTTTTTCTGTGCAAATTTGCCTAAAACGCCGATCTATTGGTCAATATCCGGCAACTGAATACCAGCTGCCCATATGTGGTATCACGACCCAGGTTGACCGGCCCGGTAAATCCGGGCCAATCAATCGTTGCGTCCCCTGCCCTGCCTCGTTATGGTGGCAGCCAACTTGATAAATCTGGAGTATCCCACATGGCCTTTTTCCGCTTCTTGTTCAATCTGCTCTGGTTCGTGCTGGGAGGTGTCTTTATGGGCCTGGCCTGGTGGCTGGCCGGTCTGCTCTGCTTTATCTCGCTGGTCGGCATCCCCTGGGGGCGTGCCTGCTTCGTCATTGGCACCTTCACCTTCTTCCCCTTCGGCAAGCAGGCAGTCAGTCGCAAGGCGATGACGGGTCAAGGTGATATCGGCACCGGCACCCTCGGGCTGATTGGCAACATCATCTGGTTCGTGCTGATCGGGATCTGGCTGGCCATCGGCCACATTGCCTCTGCTCTGGCCTGTTTCATCACCATCGTCGGCATCCCGTTTGGTATCCAGCACCTCAAGCTGGCCATCATCAGTCTGGCCCCCATCGGCCAGATGATCGTGACCAATCAGGAAGCCGAATCAGGCCGCTATATCCGCTGAGTGGGTTAAAAATCGGATGACAGGCGGTGCCTGCGTTGCAAAAAAAGGGCAGACTAGGGTCTGCCCTTTTTTATTGCATCTATTCGAGGCATTCCATGCTCCCCAGCCACTTTTTTGCCAATCTCGCCCGCATGAAACTCATCTATCGCTGGCCCTTGATGCGCAACATCCAGCCGGAAAACATCGCCGAACACAGCCTGCAGGTCGCCATGGTGGCCCATGCCCTCGGCATCATCAAAAACCGGCTGTTTAGCGGCAGCGTGAATGCCGACCGCGCCGCAGTGATGGCCCTCTATCACGACAGCAGCGAGGTACTGACCGGCGATCTGCCCACCCCGGTCAAATACTTCAATCCCGAGATTGCCCGCGAATACAAGAAGATTGAACTGGCCGCCGAGCAGCGCCTGCTTGGCATGCTGCCAGCGGAACTGGTGGAGGATTTTCGCCCGCTGCTCGACTCGGCAGCACAGGATGGCGAGCTGGCCAGGCTGGTCAAGGATGCCGACACTCTCTGCGCCTATACCAAGTGTCTGGAGGAGATCAACGCGGGCAACCGAGAGTTTGAACCGGCTCGCAAACGCCTCGAAGCGATGCTGGCGGCGCGGATGAGCGATGAGATGCGCTACTTTATCGACACCTTCGTTGCGAGCTTCTCTCTGCCGCTGGATGAGCTGAACGCCCACTAGAGCAACTCAGATCACAGCAAAAGAGAAGGGCCCGCTGGTTTAACACCGGCGGGCCCTTTATTTCGTACTGATTTTTTTATCGATGTACTTTTTCGTTACGGAGTAGCAGGCAATCAGTGACCGAGCTCTCGAGACGGAACCAGACCGCTAGCCCGCCAAGCGGGATAGAGGGTCGCCAGCAGACTCATCAGGATGGCTGCCCCCGTTACGATAACCAGATCCTGCATATGCAGCTCGGTCGGCAGGAAGTCGATGAAGTAGATATCCGGATTGAGGAAGCGGTGGCCAATGAGCGTCTCGATGACACCCAGGATCTGGGTCAGCTTGCTGGAGAGCAGGCCCCCCAGCAGCGCGCCGAGCAGGGCACCGGCCACACCGTTGACCATCCCCTGAATGACGAAGGTGAGCCGGATCTGGCCCGGACTCGCCCCCATGGTCTTGAGGATGGCAATTTCGCTGCGCTTCTCGTTCACCGCCATCACCAAGGTGGAGACAATGTTGAAGCAAGCCACTGCCACCACCATCAGCATCACCACATACATGACGGTACGCACCATCTGGATGTCCTGATAGAGATAGCCCTGGCTGTTCATCCAGCTGCGGATATAGACGTGATGGGGGAAGCGCTGGGCCGCCGCGACCGTAATGGACTGCGCCTTGAGCACATCACTCACCCGCAGGCTGAAACCCTCCACATCGCTGCCCATACCGGTGATCGCTTGCGCATCGGTCAGGTGCATGAAACCGAGCAGGCCATCGAGCTGACCGCCGATCTCCAGCAACCCGACCACGGTCAGGGTTTCCCGGCGGGGATTCTTGATACCCGTCTGATCGCCCCCTTGCGGCAACAGCAGAGCAAGGGTGTCGCCAACCTTCACCCCCAGCTTGTCGGCGATGGTCTTGCCGAGGATAACTCCCCGCTCGCCGGGCTGCAGCTCACGCAGGCCACGGCCCGTCATGTATTTGCCTGCATCTGAGAGATTGGCTTCCAGATCGGGCAGCACCGCACGCAGCTGAACTCCCTTGAGGGCAGAGCCGTGCTCCAGCAGGCCGTTGAGACGAATGACAGGGGCGGCAGCTTCCACCCCGGGCTGTGCCAGCAGGTAGTCGCGCAGACGCGGCCAATCCGGCAGCGGCCGCTCGACAGCGTCCAGCTCCCCTTGCGGCACCACGGAGAGCACCCGGTCTTTCAGTTCACGCTCGAAGCCGTTCATGGCGGAGAGACCCAGGATCAGCGCCATCACCCCGAGGGCGATACCGATCAGGGAAGAGGCGGAGATAAAGGCGATAAACCCGTTGCGACGACGGGAGCGGCTATAGCGCAGGCCCAGAAAGAGGGGCAGCGGTTTGAACATCAGGCAACCTCCGCCATCACGCCGCTCACCAGCGTGACCCGGCGATGGAGCTTGGCCGCCAGATTCAGATCGTGGGTGACCACCACAAATGCAGTGCCCAGCTCGCGGTTGAGCTCGCACAGCAGCTCGTACACCGCGGTAGCACTGGCGTGATCCAGATTACCGGTCGGCTCGTCCGCCAGCACCAGACTCGGTTCGTTGACCAACGCCCGGGCAATCGCCACTCGCTGGCGTTCACCACCGGAGAGTTCAGACGGTCTGTGGTGCAGACGATGGGAGAGCCCTACCCGCCCCAGCATCCGGGTCGCCTTCTCGGTAGCGACCGCCACCGATTCACCGGCGATCAGCAGCGGCATGGCGGCATTTTCCAGCGCACTGAACTCGGAGAGCAGGTGGTGGAACTGATAGACGAAACCCAGCTCCTGATTGCGAAAACGGGCCTGGGTACGGCTATCCCAATGGTGAATATCCTCCCCCTTGAACAGCACGGCGCCGCTGGAGGGGTTATCAAGCGCCCCCATCAGGTGCAGCAGGGTGGTCTTGCCGGAGCCCGAGCTCCCCACTACCGCCAGCATCTCGCCCGGTGCGACGCTCAAATCGATCCCCTTGAGTACCTGGGTCTCCAGCTCGCCCTCTTTGTAGACATGGTTGAGGGCCTGACAACGCAGCAGAGGCTCACGGGATACGGCTTCATTCATAAAGGGGGCTCCACTTGCTCCAGTAATTGCACCAGAGGTAACAACAGAAGATGAATTATTCATAACGCAGCGCCTCTGCCGGCTTCACCCGCGCCGCGCGGGCAGCGGGATAAAGGGTGGCACTGAAGCTGAGCAGCACGGCGCCCAGCAAAATGGTGACGACCTGGGCTGGCTCGACGATGACCGGCAAACCGCCACCACCCGCAGCCATATAGAGGTTGAGCCCCACCGCATTGAGCAGCGGGTTGAGACCGAGGGTCAGGCCAAGCCCTGCCAGCGCGCCAAACAGGGAGCCAATCACTCCGCTGGAGGCACCGAGCACCATGAAGATTTTGACGATCCCCGACTCGCTCATGCCCATGGTGCGCAGGATGGCCACTTCGCCCTCCTTGTCCGTCACTACCATCACCAGCGCGGAGAGGATGTTGAAGGTCGCAACAGCGATGATCAGCACCAGCATCAGCCCCATCATCCGCTTCTCCATGGCGACCGCCTGGAACAGCTCGCCCCGCTCACGGCGCCAATCCTGCCACAGCAGCCCATCGGGCAGCGGCGTCTTGATCACCTGATCAGCAGCAAACGGATCATCGAGCCAGAGGCGAATGCCACCGACGGTTTCTGTCGGCAGCCGCAGCAGACGCTGGGCATCCCCGAGCGCAATGAACGCAATCTGGTTATCCACATCGGCACCCACCCCGAAGATACCGGAGACGGTAAAGAGGCGCTGGGCCGGCACCCGGCCAAAGGGGGTAAAGCGGGAGCCTTCGGTCAGGATCAGACGAACCTGATCGCCGATGGTGACATTGAGGCGACGCGCCACTCCCTGCCCCAGCACGATGCGGTAGTGACCGGCCTGCAAGGTATCGAGGCGCCCCCCCAGCATCTGGGAGTGCAGGATGTCATCCTTGGGCCAGAGGGCAGGATCGATCCCCTGCACACTGACGCCGGTGAGCTGGCCGGGGCTTTGCAGCATCCCTTCGCTGTCGAGCATGGGAGCCGTGGCCACCACATGAGGCAGCCTGGCCAGGTCCGGCAGCCCTTGCGGCGCGGCATCAATGCGGCCAGCATCGTTGGTGACCACCACATGGGGGATCACCCCGAGGATGCGCCCCTTGAGCTGGCCTTCGAAACCGTTCATCACCGAAATGACCACCATCAGGGCCGCAACCCCGATAGCAATGCCGAAGGTGGAGAACAGGGAGATAAATGAGACGAAGCGGTTGCTGCGCTTCGAGCCTGCATAACGCAGGCCGATGGCCAGCGAAAGGGGCTGAAAAAGTCCGGTCTTCAAGGATATCTACGTTGCCAACAAAATAAGATACCGGATAATAAAGGGAAACCGTCCATGACAACAAGGGATAGCCTCCATGCAGGAACAGTTCTTCAGCGTTACTCATGCCATGCCGGTCAATGTGATCCCCATGCCGGCAGACTTCCATCTCCCTTCGCTCACGGAGCTGGACGCTGAGCTGCCGGAGCCTTTTCGCATCTCCTCGGCCATCACCTCCATCGACATGGTGACCAGCCGGCTGCTGCGCAATCAGAACGAATCGATGCACGATCTGGTCGAGATCGTCAATCAGCAGTCGCGCAAGATCGACATGATCATGGGCTATGTGCTCTCCATGCAGGATCACCCCGAGCAGCGCTTCCACACCCTGCGCTTTGGCGCTGGCGAACTCACCTACCTGCACCCCTATCATGGCCACGGGGATGCGCCGCATCCGCACCAGATAGTGCGCCTCAAGATCTTCCTGCGCGAAGAGGCCGCCGCCATCTACTGCTATGGTCAGGTCAGGGAGGTCACCCCGGGCGAGCATGGCACCCATGTAGTGCTCGACTATGTACGGATCCGTGAAGATGACCGTGAACTGCTGGTACGCGCCAGCCTCCATGTGCAATCCAAACAGCTCAAACTGCGTGCCCAAGAGCGCCAACAACGTTAAAAGAATCGAACGATGCCAATGACACTACCCGCCTTGCCCGCCAAAGCGGGCCAAAAGATCACGCTCGGCCAACTGGTCGGCAGCAGCCTCTCGCTCATCGCCGCTCGCCTCATTACACAAAACAAGGGGCCCGTGCTGCTGCTCACCGCAGACACCCCGAGCGCTCTGCGCCTCGAACAGGAACTCCAATACCTGCTGGCCGACAAGGGCTGCCCGGTTCTGCTGTTCCCGGATTGGGAGACGCTGCCTTACGACACCTTCTCCCCCCATCAGGACATCATCTCCCAGCGGCTCGAGACCCTCTACAAGCTGCCGCAGATGAGCAGCGGTGTGCTGATCGTCCCCGTCTCGACCCTGATGCTGCGTTGTGCGCCGCGCGCCTATCTCGACAAATACAGCCTGATAGTGAAGAGCGGCCAGCGCCTCAACCTGCAACAGCTGCGCGGGCGCCTCGCCGAAGCGGGTTACGTGGCGGTGGATCAGGTGCTGGAGCATGGCGAGTTTGCCGCCCGCGGCTCCCTGCTCGATCTCTTCCCCATGGGCAGCAGCAGCCCCTATCGCATCGACTTCTTCGACGATGAAGTGGACTCCATCCGTCCGTTTGATCCGGAGACCCAGCGCTCCAGCGAACCGGTCAAGAGCGTCAGCCTGCTGCCAGCCCGGGAGTTTCCGACCGACGAGGGGGCTATCGAGCTGTTTCGCGGCCACTATCGCGAGCAGTTCGAGATCTCCCGCGCCGAGGGCTCCGTCTATCAGGAGGTGAGCAAGGGACGCTGGCCTGCCGGCATCGAGTATTACCTGCCGCTCTTCTTCGACCAGACTGCCTGCCTGTTTGACTACCTGCCACCAGAAACCCTGCTGCTCACCGTGGGGGATATCTATCCCGCCGCCCAGCGCTTCTGGAACGACATCGAGCAGCGCTACGAGGACAGGCGCTGGGACAACACCCGCCCCTTGCTCCCCCCGGCCCAGCTCTACCTGCCGGTGGAGCAGCTGTTTGCCGCCCTTGGCCACTACGGCGCCGTCAGGTTGCAGGAGGGGCCGACGGCTGGCGATGCGGGACAACACGATATGCCGGCCAGCACGCTGCCGGATCTGCAACTCGACCACAGCAAGGAGCAGCCGCTGCTGGCGCTCAACCAGTTCCTGCAAAGCTTTGCCGGCCGCACCCTGTTTGCGGTGGAATCCGAGGGGCGGCGTGAAGTGCTGGGCGAGTTGCTGGCGCGCATCGCCCTGCAACCCAAGGAGTTCCCCTCCCTCGACGCCTTTATGGCGAGCAAGGATCGCCACGGCCTGCTGGTTGCACCGCTCGAGCGCGGCTTCCTGTGGCAGGAGGCGGGAGCTGATGCCAGTAATCAGCCACTGGCCCTGATCACCGAAACCGAGCTGCTGGGCGGCAAGGTACGCAGCAAGCGAGCACGGGAGAAGAGTAAAAACCTGAGTTCGGATGCGGTGATCCGCAACCTCGGCGAGCTAACCCAGGGCCAACCGGTGGTGCACCTCGATCACGGGGTCGGCCGCTATCTGGGGCTCGAAACTATCGATGCCGGTGGCCTGCCCACCGAATTTTTGACCCTTGAATATGCCGGCGGCGACAAGCTGTTCGTACCGGTCACCAGTTTGCACCTTATCAGCCGCTACACCGGCTCCGATAACCCACCCAGCCACAAGCTCGGCGGCGAGGCTTGGAGCAAGGCGCGGCGCAAGGCGGCAGAAAAAGTGCGCGATGTGGCAGCCGAGCTGCTCGATGTCTACGCCCACCGTGCCGCTCGCGCCGGCTTTGCCTTCAAACATGACCGCGAAGCCTATCGCCAGTTTGCCGCCGGCTTCCCGTTCGAAGAGACCGAGGATCAGCTCAACGCCATCAATGCGGTGCTGGGGGACATGTGTCAGGCCAAGAGCATGGATCGGCTGGTGTGCGGCGACGTGGGCTTTGGCAAGACTGAAGTGGCGATGCGGGCGGCGTTTGTGGCCGTCCACGGCGGCAAGCAAGTCGCCGTGCTGGTGCCCACCACCCTGCTCGCCCAACAGCACTACGATAACTTCCGCGACCGCTTCGCCAACTGGCCGGTGCGGGTCGAGGTGCTGAGCCGCTTCCGCTCCGCCAAGGAGCAAAACAGCGTCATGCAGGAGCTGGCCGAGGGCAAGGTGGACATCATCATCGGCACCCACAAGCTGCTCGGATCCGAACTCACCTTCAAGGATCTGGGACTGCTCATCGTCGATGAGGAGCACAGATTCGGGGTGCGCCAGAAGGAGAAGATCAAGGCGCTGCGCGCTGACGTGGATATTCTCACCCTCACCGCCACCCCCATTCCGCGCACCCTCAACATGGCAATGTCCGGCATGCGGGATCTCTCCATCATCGCCACCCCGCCCGCCAAGCGGCTCGCCATCAAGA
>NZ_CAWNWX010000006.1:39216-60236 GCF_963878195.1 Aeromonas sp. HMWF016 | reverse complement strand
CGAGTGAAACACTTCATGGATACCGTGTCTCCTTTCCCGGGGAATGGCTATGGCACAGCGAAGGTGTAGCACTATTGGGATCAGTTATTTAGTAAGGTTAAACTGACATTATATAATCTGCTAAAAACAAGCGCATGCCCCTATTAATTTCACCATACACAAACCGTAGAATGGACTGACCCCGATCCACTACACGGCCACTCAGGGTTTTAACCGCCGAACTATAATCATAAAAAACCCACATCACTTATCTTTCGAACGGATAAATAGCCATTATTAAGAATTTAATGACAATTACATTTGCTTACATTTAATGATTTTTATTTGCCTATAAAATACTTTAGCGTTATGTGCTCATCAATGAAATCGGTAACACTTAACACCGTCTAAAAACCCAATAAACCATAAAAATTTAATGTTTAAGACTTTACTTCCAGGCCTTAACACTGGCTGAAAATATTATATAGCCATAACCAGCCTACATTAAAAACCACTTACCCCTATTGAAAACAAACGTTCAC
Source organism: Aeromonas sp. HMWF016 (assembly GCF_963878195.1). Lineage (NCBI taxonomy): Bacteria > Pseudomonadati > Pseudomonadota > Gammaproteobacteria > Aeromonadales > Aeromonadaceae > Aeromonas > Aeromonas sp. HMWF016. Next base: position 59,715 of record NZ_CAWNWX010000006.1, on the reverse strand, counting down.
AAAACATATATAATGGAGTATGAATGAATTTACCATTAACAGATAAAAGTAGAAAGCAATACATAAATTTTTGGGCAGATGCATTTGCGCTCAATACGTTTTGTTATTTTATTGCAATACCAATTGAGCTTGGTTTTTCCCAGATGTCATTGACTACACATCTTTACGCTCGTTTTATTGGACTTTTCATTATAACTGCAACAGCAAGACCTTTTGGTATCTGGAGAGACTGGGTATTTGAACGTTTCAACCTTACAAATAAGGACAAAGGAATAAAACCATACCTGGTTGACACATTGGCATATTTATCATTTGAAATGCCTCTCTACATTATCAATTTAACAATAAGTGGTGCATCTGGAGAGCAAATGCTAAAAAGTATATTAGTATTCAGCTTGATTGCAGGTGTAGTTGGACGACCATACGGAATATATCGTAACTTTATAAGACAGAGTGTCTTTAAAATTAGATGAATCTGTGAAGTGAAAAGAAAGTTAATATTACGGCGTTAGTCATTCATATTTTAAAAGCTGAGGGGGTTTACGGCACTGCTGGGGCTCGCCCCAACTAAAAATCTATCACCGTGGAATTATAGCAACGAGTCCTTTGAGCAGATCAACAATCCTCTCAGCTCACTTGCAGATAAAGCTTGATAAACATCCGGCTCATCAGCATTGCCACATTGAGGGACATGTTGAGCTGGTCACACATAGTGATAAAAGTATAAATAACTTACATTTTTTGACTCACATTGATATCATCCGCGGCCGCTTCGAATGACTCATGTAGAGCATGCCGATGATGACATAGTCAAGCATGAGAACACTGCAACCTGACTCGTTTAGAGACATCTTGGATAGATAGCTACGTCCGGGCATGAACTGGTGCTTGTTCAAGCAGATAGCGGAAAATTCAAACAATAATTCTTAGGCATTTAAGTTAATGAAAAAATTATCATTTATTGCGGTAGCGCTGCTTACAACAACCTCTGTTAATGCTGAGATCATCAAGATCCCAACTCAGTCAGGCTTCTCCGGTTTCGTCATGGGGGGGGTCGGCATACTCGAGTACAAATCGAACATGTACAAGGGGTATAACGGTGACAATGAAAGCCATAATGGCCTGTTCAACTCACCAGAAAGCTACTCTTCAGGGACTCCCATTTTAGGAGCAGATCTCCGTTATACATTTGCAGAGACCCGCACTCAGCTGTTCCTAGGTAACTTGATTCAAGATGCAGTTCGCTTTGACTTCACACAGCAACTGGGTGTGCGTCAGCAAATGGGTGATAAAGGCATTGTGGCTCTGGGTTATGTTTTCCCACTTCTACCAACAGAAACGTGGGCTGACCCATATGCAGCAGGCAATCGCCAAGACACAGACATGAAGTCCGGTGGTGCCCGTTTAGCATGGGATCAAATTTGGGGAACCCATTTCAACGCAACATACACCATGCGCAAGTTCGATATATCTGAAGAGCGAAGTGGTGAGAGCATGGCTCTCAGTAACGCACAGCGCAATATGTTGAATCGTAATGGCAATACCAATGAAGTAGCCTTGTCCTATGACTGGATCTTTAGTCCTGGCCATGTACTTCACCCAGAGCTCACATACGGCAAGAGCAGTTTCGATGGCAGTGCCATGAACTATGACAAGACCCAAATCCAGTTATCCTATGGGTACAATAACAATCAGTGGTCCTTGATCAGCAACATTTATCTTGGCCACATGAAATACGATGAAGTTAACCCCATTTTTGGCAATAAGGCTGATTCTGACGAGTTTGGGGTTAGCACCACCTTCTTCTGGCATCGCTTGTTTAACGTAAAGGGGCTCAACGGATTAATCAGCGCGTCTTATAGCAAAAGTAACTCAGACATCAACTTCTATGATGCCTATATCAGCAGTATCAACACGGGTCTAATGTATCATTTCTGATGATAAGGGGCCCCGATCGGGAGCCTCTTCAGTTAGTGTCGGCTCTACTGCGGGCAGCTCGATCGCTCATGCTGTGATATGGAAAATGGGGCTCGGTGAGCCCCATTGTGCATCTGTCAGCTTGTAACGGTTGAATATGCTGAAAAGGTGTGAGGTTACATCTTCATTATTTTGAGAACTCAGCCACCAATGCTGCCTGCCTAATGAACGGTGTATCAAGAGGCACACTCATCGTCTGCTCCAGAATGTCCAGAATATCGCTGTCTATGGTCTCATCAAATTTACGGGCAAACAGGTGCTTGCTTTGCTGCAGGGCCTCAGCGTCATGCACGGTGTAGTCACGTGGGCGAAGCTTGATGTCCCCCATGGGGATCCAGTCAATGGCCCGCTTATCATCGTTGACTATTTGGCCCTGATAGCTGGTGTTCATGATCACCGTCTGGAAGAAACCCTCGTCAGCGATGAGCGTGTGGCGGTAGAAATCCTTGAAACGCTCGATCTCCGGGCTGTAGCTAACAAACGCACAAAATGCCCGGCTAAGGATCATCCACTGATTGCCAATGTAGGGAGTCACATCTTCTAGGTAAGGACGAGTCTTCACCGGCTCGCATACTAGCTCCTTGGTTGTCTCGGTCACATAGTAATCGATACGATGCAAAGTATCTGGCCTATGCAGGCGCTGATCTGCAACCTTGAGGAAATCCTTCCCTTTATTAGATCGAAGGAAGTCATGTATGTCACTCTGGGATCTCAGCGGAAAGTCCTGCGCGCTCAGGTTGATGAAGAACTCCCAGTCCTTGCTTTTCTCCAGCAGTGCCGCAATACCGCGCAACTCCGCATCAACCAAGCTGTAACCCCCCCAGAGCGCATTCTTGCTAGGTAACATACCAGCGTTGGGGTAATCGTGTAAAAAACGGGCTATTTCCTGCTGCAGCTCAGGGCCGGAACTCTTGTCCACATGAACCAAGTAGTGGTTGCTTTGGTGGTAAATCGCCTTGAACAGACGCTTGAACTGGGAGGGATAGCGATGAACCAGAATGAGGTAGGCAATCATATCAATGTGTCCTGTATAGGCGGCAGGGCTGCACCAAACAGGAAATCACCTCGAACAGTTGGTTTGAGGCTTTTTATCGTCGGGATCGCCGCTGTCGTAGTAAAAGTAGATAACAACAAGGAGAACAGGCTGCGACGGGGATAGATGCGCCTTATAGCATCGGGTCACTACAGCTGGTCTGACGAAGTCAGGTTGAGGGTGAGAGGTAGGCAAGAATTGCCCTGGCTCGAGACTCTTTTGCATGACAAACCTGTCATCAGGTGCAGAGTGCAATCGGCCGGTAAGTGAGAAACCACAGTAACACGATTCGAAGTCAGCGGGTCATATATCTCATGACGAAAAGAATCGAACTCATTGGGGTCTCATTATTTTCAGCACCACGACATGTAGGTGGCAACATGTTGAAGATTAAGCTTTTCCTCACTTTCTCAAATGCAGGTATACCCCCCTAGTTCAAAGACAGATCAATGGCAGTGATTGCATACCGTGTTGTTGAGCGGTTTCATTAGCACCTCCAAGTCAGCGATGAGCTCACTTTTGATCCATATGCCAAATCTAAAATTAATCTTTGGTTACAATTTTTTTATTCTCAACTCTTGGGCCCCTACTTAAAATATGAGTAATGGCATAACAGGAGCCCATAATGAAAGTAGTCATCGGTATATTTGCATGTTCTTTTATGATATCTGCATGTTCTTTTATGATATCTGCATGTGCATCTGATATTCCAGATGCAAAACCAGAAAAGGGGTGGATTGAAGCCCTTGCCGATTACCAAAGAAATCGAGACCCCAAAGAGGAGATGATTCAAGAGTCTCTTCGCGTTATGCGTATTGAGCATAACAAACAAGGTATGAACATTACTGAGAGTAATACTCGCCAGCGTCAACTGGAAGCGACTATGCGTGCTCTATTGGGGATGGAGTACAAATAGAAAAACACAACTATATAAAATAAACTCAAGCCCTAGTGAAGATAAAGGGCGCCCTATTAAATTTGAGCACTCTTAACTTATCTCTTATTTTATTCTTGGCATTTAAAAAAATACTCCACAGTATAAAGTACAATCATAAATAACCGGCTCACTTAGGCATGTACAGATCTAGTTATCACCTGACACCGGCCTCAAACCGGTGTCTTGTTTACGCTACTTTAGTGCGCACTTCCTTCGGTATCAATTTCAGCCCCTTCTTGAACATGCTGTAGGGGGTTTGCCCCTCCATCATCCAGCCTGATGTGGCCGCTGGGTGTTGTAGTGTTCCAGGTAGCTACCCAGGTCTGTCTGCATCTGCTCTACCAACTCATACCAGGTCGTTCTCCCCTTGATACGGAAGTGTTCATCCAGCAAGGTTCGATGCAGCCGTTCGATAAAGACGTTACTCTGTGGCCTGCGTACCTTGGTTGTCCGGTGCTCAATCCCCTCCAGTTGCAGGAACAGCTCGTAGAGATGATGGTCTAGGCGCCCACAGAACTCGCGCCCGTTGTCCGACAGGATGGTATAGACCCGTGCCTCGTGGGCTTCGAAAAACGGCAGCTGAGCACATGAACCGAGGTCACCGGCAGCTTGCTGGTGTAGAGCCGTTCCCAAGCGTGGCGGCTATAGCAGTCCAGCACGGTTTGCAGATACACCTTGCCGACCCCCTTGAGCGCGCCGACGAAGACGGTGTCGACCGCCACCAGTTCTCCGGTGTAGTGAACCTCAATCTGGCGTTCGCGGAACTCGGTGCTGAAACGCTCTAACAGGCGAATTTGCTCGTCATTGAGCTCAATGGTCTGCTCCCTGTGGGTTTTCTCGAGGCGCAACAAACGGTCGTGTTTGGAGAGCAAATCGTGACGTTGCCACACACCACGCCTCTCACCGGCACTGACGTTGATGCCTTGCAGAGCCAGTCCTTGCTCGACCCGCAGCGGGCCATGGGTTGGTCTGGTGAGGGAGTCATCGAGGATGCCCTGTTCAATCTCGGGAGCAACCCGGTTCGGGTGCGCCCCTTTACAGCCGGGCAATTTGTCGAGCAAGCCCTCGGCGCCATAAGTCTGGTAATGACGGCGAATTTCGTAGAACTGCTGACGGCTGTAGCCGATGAGCTTGCAGGCTTTGCTGACATTATTGAGCTCTTTGGCGAGCTCTAGCAGGCTGAGTTTACGACGTGCTACTTTCTCGTTGCCGGTCTACGGTGACGCCAGATAACGCGGTAGGGGTACCGTTTTGTTATCCGGTTTGAAGCCGTATGACCACTCCCTTTTGTGGGCAACTGTCAGGTGAATACCATCTTCATACATGCCGAACATCAGGCCCGAACTGTTTACAGCAACGGGCTATTGGGCTCGTCTACTAAGAAAAGCGCAGCTGACACATAGAGAACCGTATCAGCTGCGCCATAGCTATGCCTCAATGCTTCTGATGGCGGGGCTCATCTAGCCTATCTTGCCAAGCAACTTGGCCACAAAGACTGGGGGATGATCCGCACCATTTATGATCAGTGGGTTAGCAAGGACAACCCTAATTACAGGAATGAACTTGCTGAGAAACTGGGGATTGTTGACCCATATATGACCCACGAGCAACAGGCCAAAGCATAAGGCATTGAACCTAAATGGTTTTATGCCTTAAAACGGCATCTTGAAGCCTGGCGGCAATTGCATGCCACCGGTCAGTTCGCCCATCTTGGTCTTGTTCTGCTCTTCCACACGACGCACGGCATCGTTGCAAGCGGCGGCAACCAGATCTTCCAGCAGCTCCTTGTCATCTTCCATCAGGGAGGGATCGATCTCGATGCGACGTACGCTGTGGCTGCCCGTCATGGTGACCTTGACCATGCCGGCACCGGCTTCACCGGTCACTTCCATCTGGGCAAGCTGCTCTTGCATCTTCTGCATACGCTCTTGCATCTGCTGGGCCTGTTTCATCAGGTTACCCATTCCACCTTTACCAAACATATGTCGTCTCTCGTCTTGAAATCCGGCATCCAGCGCCGGGCTGTGGGCTTGTCTGTCCTAGATGGGGACAGCCAAACTGCTTTTCAACCGGGAGCCAGCTCCCGGCCACGGAATTTAGCGGTTGAGGGGCTCGATGCTCTCGTGATGGAGCACGGCACCAAACCGCTGAACTAAAAACTGTACGTTGGGATCCTGCTCCAGATCCCGGGTCACCTGCTCGCGAACCCCGAGATAGAGGCGATGCTCGATCTCGAGGGGGGTCTCCTTGTCAGGCTCCACGCCAAGCGTCACCTCGACCTGTACCGGTTGCCCCAGCGCAGGCCCGATGATCTCGGCCAAGTCGGCGCGCGCCTTGTCGCTCACCAGATGGCGCTGCTCGGGCTTGAGGGTCAGCAACACCTTGTCCCCCTCCCGCGTCATCACCGAGTTGATGGCGAGCTGACGCAACCGTCCACCCACCTGGGTGTGGGCAATTAACTCGGCCCAAGGATCGCCGCAACCATTGAGCAGTGACGAGGGGATAAGGCGGGTCGCCTCCCCCTCTTCTGGCTCCTCATCGCTCTCGAGCTCGTCCCAATCGATGGCCTCCATCACTGGCTGGACAGGCTCGCTCTGCGCCACAGGGGCTGCCGCCACCGTCGTGGTCATTGGCTGGGTCGCAGGAGCAGGCGTCACTGCAGGCGCTGTGGCACTGCGCTCACCAGGTCGATAGCTAGGCTGCCCAGCCAGATCCCAGGGTGGCAGGTCGGTTGGCCGCGCAGGCTGGGTCGCGGGAACAGCTGTGCGATTGGGCGCACTGCGGGCAGGCTCAGGTACGGGCGAGGCCATAAAGCTCTGGCTGAGATACTCCTCGTAATCCCCGTTATCACCCGCCTCGTCATAATTTTCGGCGTAGAGATCCACCGGGGGCTGCTCGCCAAACTGGCCCATGGCGGGGCCACTCGGGGTGGCCGTTTGGCTGATAGCAGGTGACGGCGCACTCTGCGGCTGAGGTGCTGGCGCAGAAGCAGCCGCCTGACGCACTGGCGCAACTGGCACCGCCCGAGGAGCAGGAGCAGCTACGCTGCTCTCTCCACGCTGGCGACTACGCAGCATATTGCGTTTGCCAAGCAGGCTTTGCATGCTCGATACCGCCGACACAGGTTCGGGCGCTTCCGAAGCAGATGCAGCCGGAACGCTATCCATCGGTACAGACGTCATCTGCGCTGGCACCATCTCTGCAGCGGCCATCTGCGCAGTGTCGGTTGGTACCGATAGACTAGGGTTTGCAGCAGCCCCCTCCCCCCAGCTCGCAGTATCAACCGCCATGCTGCTATTCGCGCCAGAGAGCGGAGCCGACTCGGCCTGATAACCCATACCGGCCGCCTCGCGCAACAACTCATCCTGCTGGCTGAAGAGTTGGGCGGCTTGCGCCTCCTCTTCACCGCTCTCCTCATCCTGACCGGTTACCTCGGCCGTGGCCGTCATGGCATCGGCAGAAGCCATCTGTGCAGGGTGTGGAGTATGAGTTGCAGGCTCAGCGGCCGGGCGCTTTCCCGGCAGCGTCGGGGCTGCCCCCATTCCCGCGCTGGCCGAGCCAGTCATGGATGGGGGCAGCGCCGTCAGCGTGGCGGGGTGCAATACCACGCGCCGTGGCGAGAAAGCGAGCATCCGCAGGCAGGTCATCTCCAGCGCGGTGCGGCCATCGGGTGCCCAAGGCAAATCTTTGCGGCCACCCAGCACAATCTGATAGCAGAGCTGCACCTCTTCCGGGCTCATCGCCTTGGCCAGTTGCAGCAGGGAGTCGGCATCAGCCCCCTGCTCCTGCACGCTGGCAGGCAGCAGCTGCGCCATGGCGATACGATGGAGCAACCCTTCCAGCTCGGCATGAAGCTGATCGAAATCGGGGCCAAGGGTAGCGATCTCGCTGATCTTGGCCATGGTCGCCGGCGCATCCTGCCGCAGGATGGCTTCCAGCAGCTGGTGCAGATGACGGTGATCGAGCGTGCCCAGCATCGTCAGCACGCTGTCGAGGCGGACGCTGCCGTTGCCGTGCGCCAGCGCCTGATCGGTCAGGCTCAGGGCATCGCGCATACTGCCGTCAGCCGCTTTGGCCAAAGCCAGCAGGGCGCGCGGTTCGAAGGGCTGCCCCTCCTGATCCAGCACCCATTCGAGCTGCTTGGCGATCTGGGTCTGATCCAGACTCTTCAGATGAAACTGCAGGCAGCGCGAGAGAATGGTGATCGGCAGCTTCTGCGGATCCGTGGTGGCCAGCAGAAACTTCACATAGGGGGGCGGCTCTTCCAGGGTTTTCAGCAGCGCGTTGAAGCTGTGACGGGACAACATGTGCACTTCGTCGATGAGATAGACCTTGAAGCGACCACGGGCCGGGCGGTACTGCACGTTGTCGAGCAGCTCGCGGGTATCTTCCACCTTGGTGCGCGACGCCGCATCGATCTCCAGCAGGTCGACAAAGTTGCCCTGATCGATCTCGCGGCAGGTATCGCAGACGCCACACGGATGGCTGCTGATCCCCTGCTCGCAGTTGAGGCTCTTGGCCAGAATACGGGCGATGGTGGTCTTGCCGACGCCGCGGGTGCCGCTCAGCAGATAGGCGTGATGCAGCCGTCCCTGATCCAGGGCGTTGGTCAGGGCAGTCAGCACATGTTGCTGACCAACCACTTGTTCAAACGTATGGGGGCGCCATTTACGCGCCAGAACCTGATAGCTCATAAATCCATCATGCAGGGAAGACAGGGCATTGAGGCCGGATGCTAACACAAATGGACGGGAGGCTGTATCGGCTATCGGTCAGAGCGGGAGGGATCGCTTGAATTTCAAACCGATGCCCGCACGGGCACCGGTTTGGAGGTTGGCAACAGGCTGACGATAGCAGCCTGTTGATCAAACCGGGGGCTTATTCGCCCGGCAGTTCAACCAGAGAGACCACCTTGACGCCAGCGGCGGTCAGGCGAGCATCACCACCGAGAGACGGCAGGGAGATGATGAATGCGGCATCGGCCACAGTACCACCAGCGCGACGGATCAGCTTGACGGTGGCATCAACGGTGCCGCCGGTCGCCAGCAGATCGTCCACTACCAGTACCTTGTCACCGGGCACGATGGCGTCGGTGTGCAGTTGCAGGGTGTCGGTGCCGTATTCGAGGGCATAGGACTCCTCGATGACAGCGCGGGGCAGTTTGCCCGGCTTGCGGACCGGAACGAAGCCCAGCCCCATGGCGTAGGCAACCGGCGCGCCAAAGATGAAGCCGCGAGCCTCGGTACCAACAATCTTGGTGATCCCTTGATCACGATAGTGATTGGCCAGCAGATCGATGGTGGCTTTGAACGCCTCGGCATTTTCGATCAGGCTGGTAATGTCGCGAAACAGGATGCCCGGCTTCGGATAGTCGGGAATGGTCTTGATGCTCGCTTCGATAAATTTCAGGGTTTCCGGATTCATGGTTTGACCGTTTGTTTTTCGACCCAGATGGCCGTTTTATCTTAGTCTTCCCGCCAGCGGGAAATAAAAAAGCCTGTCACGCAAGAATGACAGGCCGACTCCATAGCATTATTGCCGCAATAGCTTAGGGACTTCACTTCTCCATTGCAACTGGCTCCAGCACCGGCAGGCGCATTAACCAGGTGAGCAGGATCACCATTATGACAACCAGCAGTCCCTTGACCCACAGCAGTGGTACCACCGCCAGCGAGACCGAGAAGGTGAGCAAAATGAAGATAATGGCGCGCCGTCTGGCCTGACGACGAATACCGCGATACTGCTGCCAGTCGGCAATGGGCGGGCCGAACCAGGGATGAGTCAGCAGCCAGCGATGGAAACGGGGCGACGAGCGGGCAAACAGGGCGGCAGCCAGCAACATGAAAGGGGTAGTCGGCAGCAGCGGCAACACGATGCCGACAATGCCGGTCACAAAGGCCATCCACCCCAAGATCATCAGACACCAGCGCTGCATTGCCACCTCTCACCTCTGTTTCTACCTGTCTAGCCTAACAGAGTTTGGCTGATAGCTGACAGCGGGGCGCAACCCCACTACAATCTGCCCTCTTTTTTCTCCTTATCTCTTCGGAAAGCAGTTATGCGCGTTATTTTGGCCCCCATGCAGGGGGTACTGGATCACCTGATGCGGGAGGTACTCACCTCCGTCAACGATTACGACCTCTGCGTAAGCGAATTTATCCGGGTCGTTGATCAGCTGCTGCCCGCCAAGGTGTTCTATCGCCTCTGCCCCGAACTGCTGCAAGATGGCAAAACCCGAGCGGGAACCCCGGTGCGGGTCCAGCTGCTGGGCCAACATCCCGAGTGGCTGGCTGAAAACGCCAGGCGCGCCATCGAGCTGGGCTCCCCCGGGGTTGATCTCAACTTCGGCTGCCCCGCCCCCACCGTCAACAAGAGCAAGGGCGGCGCCGTCCTGCTCAAAGAGCCCGAGACCATCTACCGCATCGTCAAGGCAGTGCGCGACGCGGTGCCCGCCCATCTGCCGGTCAGCGCCAAAATTCGCCTTGGTTACGATGACAAGGATCTCTATCTGGAGAACGCCCTGGCAGTTCATCAAGGCGGAGCCAACGAGCTGGCCGTCCATGCCCGCACCAAACGTGAAGGCTACAAGGCGCCCGCCCACTGGGAGTATGTGGATGCCATTCGCCGCGCCTTGCCGATCCCCGTCACGGCCAACGGCGAGATCTGGGATCATCAGGATGCCCTGACCTGTGCCAGCGTCTCCGGCTGCGACTCCCTGATGGTGGGGCGCGGCGCCATCTCCCTGCCCAATCTGGCCAACGTGATGAAAACCGGCTGCCCCCACATGAGCTGGGCCGAGGTACTGCAATTGATGGTGAGCTACACCGAGCAGGATTTGGCCAGCGAAAAAGCCGACTACTATCCCAGCCGGATCAAACAGTGGTTTAGCTATCTCAAGCGGGAATACCCGGAAGCAGACCTGCTGTTTCAGGATATCCGGGTGCTCAAAGAGACGGATCCCATCCGCAATGCCTTGCTGCAAGCGGCCAAAAGCCACGGCTAACCGTCGTTAACTTGACTCATATCATCTTGATAAAGTTATCGGATCCCTATACTGCCCCGAATCTGTCGTCTGTCCTGTGGGGGATAATGTGTGTGAAATGACGCAAGCACAGTTGACTGTCTGGCGTAATCGCCTGCTGTCCGACTGGGCCCAGGTACGAGAAACGCTGATCGGTCAGCTGAAAGCCTGTCGCCGTGACGAGTGGGCCGAAAAGCTGGATCACTGCGAACAGGATCAACTGGTCGAGCTGACCAGCCGGCTGGATCTGCCAAAAGTGGAGCAGAGCGTAGCGCATCTCAAACGGATCGACGCCGCACTCTGTCAGATGGATCTCGGCCTCTACGGCTTCTGCTCCGACTGCGAAGAGCCTCTGGCCATCGAATCGCTGGAGCAGGATCCGACCCTGCAACGCTGCCCGCGCTGTGAAGCCCGCTATCGCAAGGGATTCCACGCCCACGAGCTCTGAAAGATGCACCAACCGGTGCATCCTCTCTTTACTGCCTCACTGGTGACACTGCCATTCCTGTCCAATACTCGACTATATGAGCCGGTTCGAGGGGATGAGTCGTGTACAGACTCTTGTTGTTATGGTGTTTATGCTGTCAGGCCGCCGCACAGGAGTCTTTGGTCGTTGGCTGGGGCGACTGGCAGCCGTTCAGCTATCGCAATGAACAGCATCAGCTGCAAGGGCTGGATATCGAACTGCTCAATGCCATCCTGCAACGGGCTGACTATCAGGCTCGCTTCATCGAAATGCCCTGGACAAGGGTGCTGCACGAATTGGAATTTGGCACGGTTCAACTGGCCATGTCCGCCAACATCACCACAGAGCGTCAACAATATGCCCGCTTCAGCCATGCCTATCGGGAAGAGGAGACGGTCATCATCATCCGCAAGGAGGATGAAGAGCGCTGGCGCAAGATCACCACTCTGGAACAGCTGATCAATACTCCCGATTTTCATATCGGTCTGCTCAAGGGGTTTGACTACGGCGAGGCGTTTCGCCGCCTTGTCGCCGACCCCAAGGTGAAACCTCGGCTACAGGAGCGATTCACCCTGGAGCAACTGCTCAAGATGCTCAACGGCGGGCGGATCCAGGGGTTTATCCTCGACCCGAACAGCCTGCAGGAGTGGGAGCATCAGGGCATCACATTGAAACAGCTCCACATCCTGCTGCATATCGAACGCACTCCGGTTCACCTGATGCTCAGCAAGAAGAGTACATCGCAAGCCCAGCTGGATCGGCTCAATCAGGCGATCGACCAACTCAAGCAAAGCCCCGAATATCAGCAGATCCTGACCCGCTATACCCCTGGCCTGCTCGCAGAATAACAACGGGAGAGCCGATGGCTCTCCCGTTTTCTACGATGGTTCCGTCAAATAACGTGTCTGTAACCACTTCATCTGCACTACTGACCAAGCACAATACCGGCCAGATGGGAGAAGTGATGGATCTCGTGAGTTGCATCACACTCACCACTCTGCTTGCCCGGGTTATACCAACAGGTAGCCAGCCCCTGTGCAGCCGCACCGGCAATATCGGTCTTGGGATTGTCACCCACCATCAGCACTCTGGCCGGATCCGGAGCCCCCATCAACGAGAGGGTGTGCTGGAAAATGGCGGGATCTGGCTTGGTTACCCGGATCTCGTCGGAAATCACCAGCGGTGCGAACCACTCACTCCAGCCCAGCTTGCCAAGTCGGCCCCGCTGGGGAATGCTGAATCCGTTGGTGATGATGCCCATCTTCACCTTGTCCTTCAGCAGCTGTAGCGTCTCCACTACCCCATCAAGGGGCATGCTCAAGGCAACGATCTGCGCCAGAAAGGTGTTGTTCATCACCATGGGGTCAACATTGACCTGCTCGGCAAAGAGGGAAAAGCGGGTCTCTTGCAGCGCTGTAGCATCGATTTCGCCATTGTTGTACTGCTGCCACAGACCGTGGTTTAGGGTGTGATAGGCAGCCATACCAGCCTCATCCACCTGTACGCCATAGTGGCGAAGAGTTTGCTCCAGCGCCTGTGTCACCGGGAAATCGAGCAGGGTCTCATCCAGATCGAACAGCACCCAGTCATAGCTTGTCTTGTTCACAAAAATCCTTGTCATCAGTCAGGTTGTTCCATGCTGTGGCGCCCCGTTCTGCCCAGCGGACTGGCTAGCAGATCGAGAGTCAGACGCACGCCAAAGCCTGTTACTTCGCTTGAAACCACCCCGTTGCCCCCCTTGTTGCGAAAACCGCTCAGGTCAAAATGCAGCCAGGGAGTCTGCTCGGGGACGAAATGGGAGAGAAAACGGGCGGCATCGATATGATCCGGGGAGCTGCCCGGCGCACACTGCAGCAGATCGGCCCATTCACTCTCGATGTTGTCGTCATAATCCTCATCGAGCGGAAACGGCCAGACCCGCTCTCCGCTGCGCTGCCCCATATTGACCAGCGATACCAGCCATTCGGTGCGGTTGGTAAAGACGCCGCTGTAACGGCTGCCGAGCGCCCGTTTGCAGGCACCGGTCAGGGTGGCATAGTCGATGAGCAGATCCGGGGTATCCTGCGCCGCCATCGCCAGCGTATCAGCCAGCACCATCCGCCCCTCCGCATCGGTATCGACCACTTCGATGGTGGTACCGTTGATGGCCGTGACGACCTCCCCGGGCCGATAGGCATGAGGGCCGATATGGTTCTCGGCGATGGCCAGCCAGCAGTGAACTTCATAGGGTAGCTGGGCTCTGCTGATGGCATAGAGGGTGCCGAGGGCCACCGCGCTGCCCCCCATGTCGAGATGCATGCCATACATGCTGCCGGAGATCTTGAGGTTGTAGCCGCCGGAGTCGTGACAGATCCCCTTGCCTACCAGCGCAATACGGCGCACCGGCTTGGGGGGATAGTAGCTGAGCTTGACCATGGCGCCCTGATTGTCTTCCGAACCACGAGCCACGGCCAAAAAGGCGCCTGCCCCCAGCTCGGCCAACTGGCCCTGATCATAATGGAGGCAGTGCCACCCCTCCTCCTGCGCCAACTGGCTAAGGAACTCGCGATAGTTGGCAGCGGTCAGCTCGGAAGCGGGCAGCACCGCCAGATGGCGGGCCAGCCCATTACCGCCCGCTTCGCTGTAGATTCGGGCCAAGTCCAGCACCACCATCGGGGACACAACCACCTGCTGATAGCTCCAACTGCTTTCACTGCGGCTCTTGCTGGTCGGCAGCGGCATATTGGCAGCCAGCAGGGTGGAGAGCACCAGCTCGGCCAGTATCCCCCGCTCAGAGGCAGAAAAGCCCTCTAGGTGAAGACCAACCCGCTCGGCTTTTAACCCAGACAACGGCGCAATCCAGCTCCGCACCTGCTTGTAGAGGCGGTGATCCCGTTCCACACTGCCCGCCACACAGACGACCAGCAGCAGGCTGTTGCCCTGCATCAGGGTAAAGGGGGCTTTTTTGCCCAGCGCCAACAGGGTGTTGACACCCGATAGCTGGGGATGAGCAAGGATCGCCTCCTTCTGATCTTCGGCGATCAGCAATATCTGTACAGGAAGCGCCTGCTCAAGGGCCTGGTCGAGAGTGGCATCCTGGCAATCGATAGCGGGGGGAAGATAGGTAAAGGGGGTGATCACAGGCATATACCTCATCCGTGAAGAGATACCTGATCATACCTAACAAACAGGCGGGACGACCAGTTTTGCCCTGAAAAACCAGCACAAACAGCATCTTCACCACGCAAAAGTGATATTGCGCAATGTCTGTTGAGCATTTGTAAAGAGAAGATGGAACGATGAAAAGCAGCAGAAAAGGAAAAACTGAAAGGAAGTTGGTTGCGGGGGCCGGATTTGAACCGACGACCTTCGGGTTATGAGCCCGACGAGCTACCGAGCTGCTCCACCCCGCGTCCGAATTGTCACCCCAGACCGAGCAGGAGTCTGTGGCGCTTGTCTGCTTTCGATTGTTTGCACAATCGCATGCTGACGAAAAAGTTGGTTGCGGGGGCCGGATTTGAACCGACGACCTTCGGGTTATGAGCCCGACGAGCTACCGAGCTGCTCCACCCCGCGTCCGAATTGTCACCCCAGACCGAGCAGGAGTCTGTGGCGTTTGTCTGCTTTCGATTGTTTGCACAATCGCAGCCTGACGAAAAAGTTGGTTGCGGGGGCCGGATTTGAACCGACGACCTTCGGGTTATGAGCCCGACGAGCTACCGAGCTGCTCCACCCCGCGTCCGAATTGTCACCCCAGACCGAGCAGATGTCTGTGGCGTTTGTCTGCTTTCGATTGTTTGCACAATCGCAGGCTGACGAAAAAGTTGGTTGCGGGGGCCGGATTTGAACCGACGACCTTCGGGTTATGAGCCCGACGAGCTACCGAGCTGCTCCACCCCGCGTCCGAGGTGGCCAATAATAGGCGCCAGCGCACAGATTGCAAGTAAATATATCAAAAAAAGTTTATTCGTAGATTTATACGACAAAGAGTGCGGTCTTTATCAGCATCATGCTGTTTTTTCAGGCAAACGGATCTGGGAAAGGCATCCGGCACTACACTCAATAAGCTGAACACTCCTCATTTTGGGTAGGTATGATATGCGCATCTCCGCCGGACATTGCCGTCAGTTGGGGGCTACACCCGACAGTCACGGCGTCAACTTCGCGATCTGGGCACGCCTGGCCAGCCGGGTAGAACTCCTGCTCTTCTCCAGTGCAGAAGACTGCACCCCGGAAGTGATCCCGCTCTCGCCCCGTTTCAACCGTACCGCCTATTACTGGCATATCCATATTGAAGGTCTGCCCATCGGGCAGCGTTATGCCTATCGCATTCAGGGCCCGTGGCGCCCCTATTGCGGTACCCGCTTCGATGGGGAAAAGGTGCTGCTCGATCCCTATGGCCGCAGCATAGAACTCGGACCCAACTACGATCGCTGGGCTGCGGCACTCCCGGGCAGCAACATTGCCTTCTGTGCCAAGAACCGGGTGGTTGATACCCGCCACTATAACTGGGAGGGTGACAAACTGCCGGCCCACTCCCTCTCCCGTTCAGTGATCTATGAGCTCCATTTGGGGGGCTTTACCAACTCGCCAAGCTCCGGGGTTGCACCTGAACTGCGTGGCACCTACCTGGGTCTCATCGAGAAGATCCCCTATCTGCAATCTCTCGGTGTCACCGCCGTCGAGTTGCTACCGGTGTTCCAGTTTGATCCGCAGGATTCGCCCAAAGGGCTCTCCAACTACTGGGGTTACAGCCCCATGTCCTTTTTTGCTCCCCACGCCCAGTACGCCTGCGGGGACGATCCGCTGACCGAGTTTCGCGACATGGTCAAGGCACTGCACAAAGCCAATATCGAGGTGATCCTCGATGTGGTCTACAACCACACGGCAGAAGGGGGTAACGATGGCCCTACCTTCTCGTTTCGCGGCATCGACAACGAGGCCTACTACATCCTCGACAACAACCAGCAGGACACCAACTATTCGGGCTGCGGTAACACCTTCAACGGCGCCCATCCGGTGGTACTGCGGATGATCATGGACAGCCTCCACTTCTGGCGTCAGGAGATGCACGTCGATGGCTTCCGCTTCGATCTGGCCGCCATTCTGTCGCGGGACGAGTCGGGTCAGCCGCAGGCCAATGCGCCGACCCTGCGCACCATAGATACCGACCCCAACATCGCCGACATCAAGCTGATCGCCGAAGCCTGGGATGCGGGGGGGCTCTATCAGGTGGGGTCGCTCGCCGGCGCCCGCTGGCGTGAGTGGAACGGCCAGTTTCGGGATGATGTGCGCCGCTTTCTGCGCGGGGATGACAACAGCGTCACCACCTTTGTCGAGCGACTCTGCGGCAGCCCCGATATCTACCACTATCACCATGCCGACCCCGAGAAGAGCATCAACTTCGTCACCTGCCACGACGGCTTTACCCTGTGGGACTGGGCAAGCTACAACCACAAGCACAACGAAGCCAACGGCGAGCAGAACCGCGATGGCTGCGATCACAACTTCAGCTGGAACCACGGCCACGAAGGGGTAACGGAAGATCCCCAGATCAACGCCCTGCGCATGCGTCAGGCCAAGAACATGATGGTCGCCACCTTGCTCTCGGTGGGCTCCCCCATGCTGCTGATGGGCGACGAACTGCTGCGCACCCAGCATGGCAACAACAATGGCTACTGTCAGGACAACTCCACCTGCTGGATGGATTGGCAACCCAACGCCCGCAGTCAGGAGATGTTCCGCTTCATGAAGGAGCTGATCCAGTACCGCAAGCACCTGTTCCAGCGCCCGGAGCAGGAGAGCATGCCGCTGTCGCTCACCGAGATCCTGCGCCACAGCGAGATCTGCTGGCACGGCATCAACGCTATGCAGCCGGACTTCAGCCCCCACTCCCACGCCATTGCCATGTCGGCGCTGTCGAGCGAAACCAAGCTGGCGCTCTATGTGCTGTTCAACGCCTACTGGGAGCCCCTCACCTTCAATCTGCCGAGCCCCCCCAAGGGAGTCGGCGGCTACTGGCGGCGGATCCTCGATACCGCCCTCCCCTCGCCGCAGGATATCTGCACCTTCGGCATGCCACTGGAGGGACTGACCCGCGAATATCTGGCCCAGCCGCGCAGCAGTTGCCTCTTTATCTGCGGGGCCGACGACTTCTACTGATGCCCTCTCCCGCAAACAAAAAAAGCCCCCGGACATATCCGGGGGCTTTCTATTTCAGAGCTCGCAGTAAACCCGTTTGCGTCACACCAGCTGATGGAGCACGCTGGTGGCGGCGATCTGGGCAATGAGCAGACCACACAACGAAGTTGAAACCACAACCGGTGCAGTGTCACGCTGCAGATAGATCGGGCTGAACCAGAGCAGCAGGGAGGCCACCAGCAACGCCGCCTGAGTCACCACCGCCGGGATCAGGGCATCGAGATTGGCCTCACTCCCTTGCCAGCCCACCAGCACGCCCAGCCAGATAAAGCTGGCCATGGCACCAACCAGACCGGCCAGTGGCAGCAGGGTATTGAACGCCTGCAGGCGGTGACGTGCGCGCAGCAGCATCAGATGGGCAAAGGCCGCACCCAGCATCGCCATCTGCAGCAGACCACTCACCCAGCCCTGAAGTTGCAGCAGGCCCACACCATAAACTGCAAGCGGCAACGCCGGCAGCCAGAGCAGGGAAGATGGGATGGAGCGTTTCCCCTCCAGCCGTGACTGGGCGAGCGAAAGGCCCACGCCCAGCACCAGCGCCGCGCCGCCGCTCCAGATCAGCCAGCTGGCCGCCTTGGCCTCTACCGCCAGCATCAGCGAGAGCGCGGTAATGACCCAGATGGAGAAGAGTTGCTGGCTGATGCGCGAGCGCTGGCCCGGGCAGAGATCACCACGCCAGAGCACGATACCAAGGGCAATAAGTGCTCCCAGCGCCATCAGGCCGGTCAGGGGAAAAAGCCAGAAAGGGAGTTGGACGAACATGGCGCCTCCAGCAAAGGGTGTCGAAATGCGCCATGGTGGCGCCAGAGAGGGGCCGAGTATACCCAAACCCGGCGCCATCCCCAACGCCTGACATCACAAGTGGCGGCCTTAACGCTGACCGCGGGCCAGCGCCACCACCCGGGCAAACATCTGGCGGATCACCGGCGGTATGTGTTCGGCGCCGAGCCGCTCCGCCTCTTCGACCACCGCCAGCGCCATGCCCGGTTTGCTGCGATGATGGATCGCCTTGTTGATGATATGGCTGGCACTCCACATGGCGCGCCCACCCACGCCGGCTTCGCGCCGGAACACCCCTTCAAAGCCGTTGTTGTAGAGGTAGTGCTCGATATCGACCGCAGGCAGCTGGGTCAGTCGATCCCGCTCCCTGTCCCCCTTGAGCTGACCGCGAGCCGAAGCGGCATACTTGACCCCCGCCTCATCGCCATCGGCCAGCAGATGCCACTCGATGCCAAAGTCGCGCGCCACCTTGATCAGCGGCGACTGGCCACACTGGGCAAACTCGATGATCCGCACCCCCTCGGCCCGTAGGCTGTAGCCACAGATCTGGGCCAGCTCCGAGAGCAGCCAGATCTCGGTCTCCCCCTCCACCAGCAGCCAGCAACGGGCAAACAGCGACATGGGACGGTTGATCCGCACATGGAAGGCAATCTTGCGCAGATCGTCGCTGCTGTAGCGCTCGCCACCCAGCTGGTGGCAGAGGATATCCTGCTGGCGCCGCACCAGCCGGCGCACCTGATTGAGCGGCAAGGAGGAGAGCAAGTCCCCCGAGTTGGTGGTGAGCAGCTTCTGGCCCGGCAACTGCTCCAGCAGCCCCCACGCCAGCGCCAGCATGGTCGGATGAAGCCGGCTTTCGGGATCTTCGAGGATCATGATGGGACGAGCCCCCTCCTCCAGCTCACGGTTGCCACGCGCCTGCAGCAGGGTCGCCGCCATCCCCGCCATCGCCAGCTGCAGGGCGCGATTATCCGCCTGACGCAACAGGGTGTGCAGGTTGCCCGGATTGCGCAATGTCATGGGGCGATTGATGATGTCACGCTGGCTGCGCGGCTTGTTCTTGATGGGTGCCAGCGCGTTGAAGTAGTGATCCATCAGCTGGCGCACCGCCTGCAACGCCTCCTTGAGCTCGGGCTCGCCAATGCGCTGGGGCTCGTCGATGAGCTTGTCGGCCAACTCGTTCAGGCGATGCTCGGAGAGATCGCCCCACTGCAGCGTCTCCACCCCGTTGCGGGCGGTGCGGGCATCGCGCAGGCGAAAGACCGGGTTCATGGTGATGAGCATGCAGACCAGCTCGTGAGCATTGGCGATAGGCAGGCTCTTGCCCACCCCGTCGAGAAAGTCGTGCAGGGTCGCGACCGTGCCATCCTCCAGCAGCTCGGCACTGGCGCGGTAGTGAATGCGGTTGAACTTGTCCTTGTGCAGCACCCAGGCGGGGCAAAGTCGGGCTAGGCGGCGGGAGTGCTGGCACATCTGGGGTCGATGCTCACAGAAGGTGAGCACCAGTTGCAGGTGGCGAGCCGGGGCGAGCTCGGGATCTTCCGGCCGGTGGAAATCCTCGGCGCCAAACTGATAGGGCTCGGCGTTTTGCCCCAGCAGACACCAGAGAGCGCGCAGCAGGCTCGATTTCCCCCAGGTGTTTTCACCGATCAGCACTGTGGTATGGTCGAGCCCGAGCGACAACCGATTGATGCCGCGAAATCCTTTAACTTCAATACGTTCCAGATACATCCAGCCATGTCCACGTCACTCTGATGGAGCAATAGTGGCAAAGTTGCCGGAAAAATCCTATCAGGCAGCGCCCTTTTTCAACGGGAACTGTGAGGAATGGCAGGTTCAGGCGGGGTTGGCTCTGTCAGGCGCCCCTGCGGGGCATTCCAGTGGTTGAACCAGAGGTGGCGGGTACGGATCTGGCGCTTGCGATGATTCAATGGCGGCTCCTGTTTGTGGCACAGCGAAATGACGAAGGTGAGCAAACTCACCGGAACGCATTGAGTCTCGCGGTTAACTGTGACAGGAGGATGACAAGCGGGCACGCCACTGCCCCGGCGTCAGACCAAACGCCTCGCGAAAGCGGTTGCCAAAGTGGGCCTGGGAGGAGAAACCGC